>NZ_BADI01000412.1:0-4136 GCF_000333555.1 Herbaspirillum sp. B65
AGCCGCAATCGGGGTATTTCGTGCGCANGCAGGCCCAGCCATCGCCCGCCCGGCCGCCAAGCCGGCGCAGGCCGACCACCCGGCCTGGCAGCAATCCACGGAAGTCGATGTCAGCCGCCTGGTACTGGCCACGCTCAAGACCATCCAGCAGGACGGCACCGTGCCGCTGGGTTCGCCCTACCCCAACCCGGCGCTGTTCCCTTCGCATCGGCTGGCCCAGTATGCCGGCCGCATCGCCCGTCATGCCAGCCAATCCAGCGTGTTCGACGACCTGCCGCCCGGCCATCCCGAACTGTTGCGCCAGATCGCCCGCCGCTACCTGGAAAACGGTCTGAAGGTCGATCCCGATGAAATCGTGGTCACCGTAGGCGCCACCGAAGCCATCAATCTCTGCCTGCAAGCCGTGGCCCGTCCCGGTGACACCATTGCGGTGGAAACCCCGACCTTCTACGCCATGCTGCACGCCATCGAGCGCCTGGGGATGCGGGCCCTGGAAATCCCCACCGATCCGCGCCGCGGCATCGATGTCGGGGCATTGGAAGAACGCCTGCAGACGCAAGCGGTGGCGGCCTGCATGGTCATGCCCAACTTCCAGAATCCGCTGGGCTTCCAGATGCCCGACAGCGAAAAGGAAAGACTGGTGCGCCTGGCCGCACAGCACCAGATGCCGGTCATCGAAAACGCCGTCTACAGCGAGCTGTACTACGGCAATGCCCATCCTTCTTCACTGAAGAACTACGACCGTGATGGCCTGGTGCTGCACTGTTCGTCTTTCTCCAAGAGCCTGACCTCGGCCCACCGCATCGGCTGGGCCATGCCGGGCCGCTACCGGGCGCAGGTGGAAAAGCTCAAGTTCTTGAATACCCTGGCCACACCCACCGCGCCGCAACGCGCCATCGCCGAATACCTGACCCAGGGCGGCTACGAGCGCCACCTGCGCCGGGTGCGCCGCGCCTTTGCCCAGCAACGCGACATGATGCGCCACTTCGTGCTGCGCTTCTTCCCGGCCGGCACGCAGGTCTCCGAGCCCGAAGGCGGTTATGTCTTGTGGGTGGAATTGCCGCCGCAGGTGGATGCGATGGAACTGTATCGCCGCAGCCTGGCGCTGGGCATCACGGTGGCGCCGGGGCGCATCTTTGCGGCGACCAACCGGTACAGCCATTTCATCCGGCTCAACTACAGCTATACCTGGTCCAAAGAGACCGAGCAGGCCTTGAAGCTGGTGGGGAAACTGGTGGAAGAACTGGCAGGGTGAGCTGTCGGCGCGCCTCATCGGGCGCGCCGCAAGCCACATTTACTGAGGCGACACCAACAGAGTCACGCTGCCAGTCCCATCCTCATTCATCTCGACCTTCACGACGCCGGCCTCTTCCAGCGCCGATAAAAAGCGCCGCAAGGTGCTCATGCGCAATTGGGTACGCTTGGACAAGCGCGCCAGCGACAGCGCCGCGCCCTCCTTCTCTTGGGCATCGGCCTGCAGGGTTTCCACGATCAGCAGCACCTCGGGCGGCACCCCCATCTGCTGGGCGCGGACCTGCAAATCTGCATCCGGCTGGGCGGACATCTCGATCACGCTCATGTCCGCCTCCATCACGCCGCCGAACGCTGCACCGCAGAGCGCGACAGCAGCACCGGAATGGATTTGGAGGTCGGCGTGCGCGCCTTGTCGGCAAAGCTTTCCAGCGGCACCAGCGGATTGGTCTCGGGATAGTAACTACCGATACAACCGCGCGGAATTTCATATTCCACCAACAGGAATCCCTCGGCACGGCGCTTCACACCGTCATCCCAGACGCTGGTGATGTCGACCCATTCACCATCCTTCAACCCCAGCATCTGCAGGTCCTGCGGATGGATGAAGACCACCCGGCGCTGGCCGAACACGCCGCGATAACGGTCGTCCATGCCATAGATGGTGGTGTTGTACTGGTCGTGCGAACGGGTGGTCATCAGGGTCAAGAGCTTCTCGCCGTGGATCGCGCGGGCGCGATGGATGGGCGTGTCCTTGGGTATCTCGTGGACGATGAAGTTGGCCTTGCCACTGCCGGTCTTCCAGACCCGGTCACGCGAGGCCACGCCGAGGTGGAAGCCACCCGGATTGGCGATGCGTTCGTTATAACCCTGGAAGGCATCGTAGACCTTCTCGATGGCGTCGCGGATGCGCGAGTAATCTTCGGCGTACCACAGCCAGTCGATCTTCGGACCATTGTTGCGCGACTTCATGGTGGCCTCGGCCAGATGCGCCACGATGGCCGTCTCCGACATCAGGTGCTCGGAGGCCGGCTTGTTGATGCCATAGGAGACGTGCACCATGCTCATCGAATCTTCCACCGTCACGCCTTGCGGACCGGACTTCTGGACATCGATCTCGGTGCGGCCCATGGTCGGCAGGATCAGCGCATCCTTGCCATGCACCAGGTGGCTACGGTTGAGCTTGGTGGTGATATGCACGGTCAGGTTGCAGGAACGCAGCGCCTCGAAGGTGCGCGGGGTGTCGGGCGTAGCCATGGCGAAGTTGCCGCCCAGGCCGATGAAGACCTTGGTGCGGCCTTCCAGCATGGCCATGACCGAACCCACGGTGTCGTTGCCGTGGTGGCGCGGGGCCTTGAAGCCGAACACCTGCTCCAGGCGATCGAGGAAGGCCGGGGTCGGTTTTTCGTCGATGCCCACGGTGCGGTCGCCCTGCACGTTGGAGTGACCGCGCACCGGGCACAGGCCCGCGCCCTGGCGGCCGATGTTCCCGCGCAGCATCATCATGTTCGACAGCAGCTGGATGGTCGCCACCGCGTATTTGTGCTGGGTCAGGCCCATGCCCCAGGTAGCGATGACGGCTTTGCCCTTGACGTAGACCTGGGCCAGCTTTTCGATGTCCTCACGCGAGACGCCGGACTCTTCGACGATGTCCTCCCAGCTTTCAGCACGGGCCTGCGCGGCAAATTCCTCGAAGCCGGCCGTGTGTTGCTCGATGAACGCCACATCGATCACCCGCTCGGTGCCAGCGGCCTGGGCGACATCATCCAGTTCGATGGTGCGCTTGATGACGCCCTTGATCAGCGCCAGGTCTCCCCCCAGCTTGGGATGGATGAACATGGAACTGATGCGGGTGCTGCCCATGGTCAGCATCTCGACCTTGCTCTGCGGATCGGCAAAGCGTTCCAGGCCGCGTTCCTTGAGCGGATTGATGGCGACGATGGTGGCGCCGCGCTTGGAGGCATGACGCAGCTCACCCATCATGCGCGGGTGATTGGTGGCCGGGTTCTGGCCGAACAGCAGCAGGGTATCGCAATGATCGAAGTCTTCCAGCAGCACCGTGCCCTTGCCGATGCCGACCGTGCCCGGCAAGCCGACGCTGGTGGGCTCATGGCACATGTTGGAGCAATCCGGGAAATTGTTGGTGCCGTACTGGCGCACGAACAACTGGAACAAGAAAGCCGCTTCGTTGCTGGCGCGCCCGGAGACGTAGAAGTCGGCCATGTCCGGGTCGGGCAAGGCGTTGAGGTGCTTGGCCATCAGCTCGAAGGCAGCGGACCAGTCGATCTTCCGGTACTTGTCGGTGGCGGCGTCGTAGACCATGGGATGGGTCAGGCGGCCGTGTTCTTCCAGCTCGTAGTCCGATTGCTGCATCAGCTCGGTGACGGTGTGCTTCTCGAAGAACTCGGGCGTGACGCGCTTCTTGGTCGCCTCGGCAGCGACTGCCTTGACGCCGTTTTCGCAGAATTCGAAGGTGGAGGTATGTTCGCGGTCCGGCCATGCGCAACCGGGGCAATCGAAGCCGTCAGGCTGGTTCTGCGACAGCAGCGTACGCAGCCCCTTGCCATCGGCCACGTGTTCCTTGACCAGGTTCAGCGCCACGTACTTGAGTGCGCCCCAGCCGCCTGCGGGTTGATTGTATTGCTCGATTCTTGGTTTGGAAGGCATGATGTCTCGGGATGGAGTGGAGTCCAGTGTAGGGCGAGTCTAGGTCACCCCGGCGCCCACCGGAATGCACAGGAACCCCCATCGGATTTCAGCACAGTGCGCTTCAAGCAACACGCGCAAATGCGTCCACCTTCATGCCGTCTTTATCTGCCCTGCCTTGCGCTGGGTCACTCGACCTCACTCAATCGTCCAGCGGCAGCCCCAGGGTTTCTTTGATT
>NZ_BADI01000411.1:0-4560 GCF_000333555.1 Herbaspirillum sp. B65
TTGTCGACTTCGATGGCATCGAACAAAGGTTGGGCGTGGCGCCGGCATAACCAAGCCTGCAAGGCATGACCGAAGGCACAGTATTGCTGGTAGCTGCGATCGCCCAGGGCCAGCACGCCAAAGCGCAACGCGCTCAGGGTCGCGCCATCGCTCTGGCCCATGCGCTGCGCCAGGGCCGCCGCGTGATCGGGCGCATCGCCCTCGCCGGTGGTGCTGACCACGAACAGGGCCAGGCGCGCCACCAGCAGATCGGCCTCGCACAACTGGCCCAGCGGCAGCACGCGCACCGCCATGCCACCTGCGCGCAAACTCTGCGCAGTCTGCCTGGCCAGTCGCGCGGCTGTACCGGTCTGGCTGGCGAAAGCGACCAGTACAGCCTCCTCTGCCGCCAGTGCACTACTCCCCCACTCCGCTTGCTGGCGCTGCTGTGCACGGCGGTACTTGAGTGCGGTCATCACGCACAACACCAGGTAGCTCAGCGCCACCAGCGCCGCCAGCAGGTAACGGGTCTGCATCGCGCCGCTCATGACAGCATGGCCGCAAACGCCGGCGTCATGGTCTCCTGATAGCCCTGCCCCTGGCGGCGGATGAACAGTGCGGCGATACCGCGCTGCTGCGCGAAGCTCATGCCGTCTTCCTCGCCCAGTACAGTCAACACCGTGGCCAAGGCATCGGCCACCATGCATTGCCGGTGCAGTACCGTGACAGAAGCCAGGACATTGCGCACAGGTGTACCGGTACGGGGATCGATGGTGTGGGCATAACGCTGGCCTGCGTGATCCACATAACGACGATAGTCGCCCGAGGTGGCAATGGCCAGGTCATGCAGCGCCACCACCATGCTCGGCCCGGCATCCTGGGGCGGGCGCTCCAGCGCCACCCAGTAGGGTTGACCATCGGCCTTCACGCCGCAGCCGGACAATTCGCCACCGACCTCGACCAGCCAGCTCACGCAACCACAAGCGCGCAAGGCCTGGGCGATCAGATCCACCGCATAGCCCTTGGCGATGCCGGAAAAATCCAGGTGTACACCACCGGCCTGCTGCACCCTGCGCCCCGTGCGGTCCAGCACGATGCGCTGCCAGCCGCAACGCTGGCGCGCTGCCTGCAGCGACCGCGGATCGGGCAGATGCGGCAGCCGCCGCTGATCGCTGCCGGGGCCGAATCCCCACAGATCGACCAGCGGCCCGACCGTGGGATCGAACGCTCCATCGCTATCGACAGCCATGGTCAGCGCCGCATCGAGTACGGTGAAGAAAGCCTCGGGCAAGGCGTGCCAACTACCGGCCGGGGCGTGGTTGAAGCGACTGATGTGCGAGTCTGGCTGCCAAGTGCTCATTTCCTCGATGACTCGTTGCAACTGCGCATCGATGGCCGATGCGATGGTGTGGGCAGCGACCTCGCGCGGCGCCAGCGCCTGCACGCTCCAGGTGGTACCCATGGTGTGGCCGGCAAAGCGCTGGGCCAGCACGCCCGATGGCAGCAGGGGCGGGGCTTGCAGCTCGACGGGGATCAATACGCGGTGGGACATCGTCGGTATCCGGAATAAAAACGGCGCCTGCAATGCAGGCGCCAGCAAGGTCCAACAAGGAACGATCAGGGCAGCACTTCGACCGTGGCGATATAGCTCGCACGACGCTGGGTCGCCTGCGGCAGCGTGGTTTTCTGGTCGGCCACGCTGGCTTCCAGGCAGTACATGCCGGGGCCGGTCCACTTCACGCTGAACTTGCCATCGGCATCGGTCTTGAGCTTGGTGTCGAGCAGCTTGTCGCGATAGCGGATGCCACCCGGCACCAGTTCCACTTCCACGTCCGCCGCCGGCTTGCCATCGAGCAGCAACTGGAAGCTGGCGGTGTCACCTGCCACCAGGTCGTTGGGATGGGTGATCGGCTGCAATTCCAGTCCCGTGCCGGTAATGGCCAGTGCCGAGCGGCTCGGCTTGCCGGCGGTGAACAAAGTTTCCACGCGGCTGTTCATCTGGGTCACCTTCAGCTCGGTGGCATTGGCCGGGATTTCCTTGGCAGATTGTCGGCATTGCCGCGGCAGCGTTTTTGCTGCCCATCCAGCTTGTAGCTGCAAAAAACAGCGTTGTGACCACCGCGATCTTGTAGGTGCCGCTCTGGTTCAGTTGCCCATCCAAAGTGCTGCGGTATTGCCCGGTGGCGGCATTGACGGCAGGCACCGGCTTGCCTTCAGGGCCGGTCACCACCAGGCCATCCAGGCGCAGCGGGAAATGCTCGAAATAGAACAGGTCATTGGACACCGCCGCATCCACCGTGACCCAGGCATCATTGCCGGACAGGACGGTAGCCGACGGCAGCAGCCATTGGCGGTGAGCGTGGGCCGACAACGGCAGGGTCATGGCCAGGGCCAGCGCGGCGATCTTCATGGAGCGGCCGGCGAACAGCTTGAGGGAAAACGACATGGCAGGTTCCTTTTTCTCGTGTGTCTTGTTTTGATGGTCTTGTTTTAGGGTTTCAATTCCAGCGCGACGGCCCCGAGTTCGCTATTGCCTTGGGCCTTGGCGCTCTGGGGCGACTTGGGCGGCCACTGGAACGGCAGTTTCACCAGCTCCCGCCCGCCGACTTCGCGTGCCGCCTCCACCATCAGCACGTAGTCGCCCGGCGCCAGGTTGGCGATGGCGCCCTTGGTCGAACCAAAGTTGAGTTTTTGTTCACCTGGCGCACGGGTGGCACCGCTGACGCCATCGATGGGCATCTGCTGCTCACGCCCGCTGCGACGCCACCACTGGCGCATATCCTTGAGCCACTTCTCGCCTTCCTTGTCCTTTTTCTTCATGTCGTACCACACCGCCAGGTTGGCGGCCACGCTCTGGTCGGCGCGCTCGATCCAGGCCGCCAGGTAGGGACGGTGGTATTCGGCCACGTTCAGGGTCGGGATCTCGATCTTCAGGTTCATCTCCGCGGCGCCAGCCGGGGCAGCCGAGGCGAACAGCGCCGCCGCAGCCAGGGCCAGGGCGGTCGGTTTGAACAATGCGGTAGTGCTACGCTTCATGGGACCTCTCGCTAAGAAAGACAGGATGACTGGCTGCAAGCCGCAGGGGCTTGTCTGGCTGAGGGAAACGATGGAGTTCTAGTGAATCAGCAGCAGCGCCAGCAACAGCGGCGCCACCAGCCCCAGCCCCACCATGGGCCAGGTGGCCGGGCGCTTGCCGGCGTGCATCTGCAGCAGGAACAGGCCGGTCAAGCAAAACACCAGGCAAGCCACGGCGAAGACATCGATGAACCAGCTCCAGGCCGCACCGGTATTGCGGCCCTTGTGCAGGTCATTGAAATAGGAAATCCAGCCGCGGTCGGTCTTTTCATATTCGACCTGCCCGTCCTGCAACGCCACCCGCAGCCAGGCATCGCCGCCCGGACGCGGCAGCGCCACGTAGACTTCATCGGTGGACCACTCGGCGCTGTGCTGGCCTACGGTTACCGACAGCTCACGGCTGATCCAGTCGCGCACGCCCTGGGGCAGCGCTGCCTTGCTCCCCCCCTTGGCGTCGGCCGCCTCGGCCTGCTGGCGCAGCGGTGCCAGCAATGCGGCCGGCAGCGTCGCATTGCGATGCATGACCTGCGGCCTGGCCTCGATCTGGGCGGCATGATTGAGCGTGAGGCCAGTGGCGGCGAAGGCCAGCATGGCCAGCAGGCAGATGGCCGAACTGATCCAGTGCCACTGGTGCAGATGCTTGAGCCAGAAGGCGCGACGTTTCTGGTCCGGCATGACAGGGCCGGCACTGGCGACGGATTGTTTCATGAGACCGCGGAGGGATAAGGGCAAGCAGCAAGACTGAGAACTGCGCCCAACTCAAATAATAATGATTCTCAATTATATCCAGACTCGTCCACACCTCGCCAGTGGCATCGCGCTCTTTTACTTAGCGATACACAAGGATACAAAAACGGCATCCGACCTCACGCCGTGCGCCGTGAGGGGGATGCCGTTGCTGCCGACAGGGGCAGGAATCAGCGCAGCAGCTCGTAAGGGCCGCCCTTTTCCAGCGCACGCTGGTAAGCCGGGCGCGCATGGATGGCTTCCAGGAACTTGAGCAGATTGGGATAGCGGCCATCGAGCCCACCCCGCGCCCGCAAGCCCTCCACCGGGAAACTCATCTGGATATCGGCGCCGCTGATGGCCTTGCCGGCAAACCAGCCCTCCTTGCCCAGTTCTGCCTCCATGTAGCGCAATTGCCGCTCCAGCTGCGGCGCTACCAGGCGAGTGCGCATCCCCTCTGCCAGCATCCTGGCGATCGGGCGGATCAGCGTCGGCACGGCCTTGGGCATCTTGCTGAAGATCAGGCCCAGCAACAACCAGGGCATGGCCGAGCCTTCGGCGAAGTGCAGCCAGTAACGGTAGCGCAGGCGCTCCGGCGTGCCGGGCGCGGGCAGCAGGCCGCTGTTGGCGCCATAGCGCTCCAGCAGGTACTCGACGATATTGCCCGACTCGGCCACCGTCAGCTCGCCATCGGTGATGACCGGCGACTTGCCCAGCGGATGCACCTTGAGCAGCTCGGGCGGCGCCAGCATGGTCTTGGGGTCGCGCTGGAGAACTGAT
>NZ_BADI01000410.1:0-1275 GCF_000333555.1 Herbaspirillum sp. B65
TCCGATCTGCACCACCGTGAAGAATTGCCAGGCTGGGCTTGCAGGGACAGCACCCGGTCGGCGTTGGGCTCGCCTTCCTTGGACATCATCTCCAGCCGGATCTTGCGGGAAGCGGCGATGGAAATCTCGGCACAGGAAAGAAAGGCACTGACCACGACCAGGAGCAGGATCAGCAGCAGACTGGTGAATATGCTCATGTTGTTCATGTTGTTCTTATCTCATTGATTTGACGTGACATTCTCTCGCGCAACGGGGAGAAAAAGCAAATGCAGCGAATTGGCCGCAAATTACCTCAACTTCGGCAAACTCGCCAAAATCATCCAAATCCGTCAGAGACCAACACAGACAACACTCAATATACGTCGCGCCGGTACCTCCCCTGCTCGGCCAGCGCATTCAGGCTGGCTTCGCCCAGGATGTCCTGCAAGGCCTGGGCCACCCCGGCCGCCATGCCTTGCAGGCTGCCGCAGACATAGACACTGGCGCCCAGCTCCACCCAGCGCCGCAGTTCATCGGCGGCTTCGCGCAGTTTGTCCTGTACGTAGAGGCGCTGTTGCTGGTCGCGCGAGAATGCCAGGTCCAGCCGCAGCAAGTAGCCCTGCTCCTGCCAGGCTTGCAGCTCCTGGCGATGGAAGAAGTCATGCTGGCGCGCGCGCTCACCAAAGACCAGCCAGTTGCGCCGCTGCCCGGCCGCCACCCGCTGGCGCAGATGGGCGCGCAAACCGGCCAGGCCGGTACCATTGCCGATCAGGATTAGCGGGCGATCATCGGTGGGGCCGTGGAAGGCGCCATTGCTGCGCACGCGCAGGGCGATCTCCTGGCCCGGCTGGGCGTGCAACCCCAGCCAACCGGAGCCGAGCCCGGCGCCACCATCAGGCTGGCGCATCAGGCGCACCATCAATTCCAGCGCACCATCGGCTGGCAGCGAGGCAATCGAATAGGCGCGATGCGGCAACGGCTTCAAGCGCGCCAGTACCTCACTGGCCGGCAAGCCGCGCAACTGCGCCAGGGTATCGGCCTGCTGCGGCAGCAGGCGGGTCGCCAAGGCGGCGCGCAGCGCAGCGTCGCTCTGACCGATGGCGAGCAGGAAGGCCTCGACCGCCTGCGCACTATTGTGCGGGCCGATCTCGGCGATATCACCGGCCTGCCAGCGGGGGGCCGGCAAATCCAGTGGCGTGAGATGCAGATGGAACACCGGGCCGCCCTGGCTGCCGGGATTGAGCAGTTGGCGCTGCGCCAGACGCCAGCGGGCATAGGCCGGCGCGCTCCAGTCGG
>NZ_BADI01000409.1:0-1400 GCF_000333555.1 Herbaspirillum sp. B65
GCAGGATGGAAGCGTTGGGACTATCAAACACCACGACAGGAAAGACAGAGAAAGACTTCTTGAGACTCTTTGACTTGTTCCGCTGGAATTTCATGGAATTCAACAAATGACACTACCGGACGCACCAGAAGTGTTGAAAGCATTTCTCGCCACAATGGCGACAACAGAAGACGCTTCATGGGTTTTGTATGTGGTCGCCTTCTTGCAAATCTCGGTTGCTGCCTTTCATCTCAAAACGGGATTGCGTCATCAACCAATATCGACCATTCTCCTGGTCGTTTCTTCCCTGCTTGTTCCTTTGCTCTTGATCGTCGGTTTTTACTATGCGATGCAGCCGGTCGCGTAACGATCTCACCGTTTTTTTCGAAAGCGTCTCGCGATTAAGTCAGCTTGCCGCACGTTGAAACGGCGGGATTTCACGCCGGTCGACGAAGTCGATTTCGTCATGGCGGATTCGTTCTTGGCTGTTACGGATTATGTAGCCTTCAAAGCCGCCACCAACGCACGCAACGCCGCCTGCGTGCGCGGCTCCTTCAGGCGTGAATGCAGCATCACCTGGGCCAGCGGCAGGGATGGCAAACCCAGGCGTTCGCCCACTTCCACTGCTGCGGGCGGGGCGCTGCGATGGAGTAGCGCCGAGACCGCCAGGCCCGCGCTGACCGCCGCGCCCACGGCCAGGATGCCGCCGCCGATGAAGACCTCGATCCAGTCGATGCCGGCTTCATCCAGGCGCCGCAGCGCCAGTTCGCGGATGCCGCAGGTCGAGGAAAAGGTCGCCACCCGCAAGGCCGGGCCAGCCCAGCATTGCGCCTCGGGATGGGCGAACCAGCCGATGCGCTCTTGCATGACCAGCTTGCCGCCACGCTGGCGCGGTTCGCGGCGCACGATGACGGCATCCAGTTCGCCCTGCTCGTAGAGCGGCATCAGGTCGTGCGAGGAAGCGACCCGGACTTCCACCAGCACGCCGGGGTCCACGCCATGCACCTGCGCCAGCGCACGCGGCAGGCTGGCGCCGGCGACGTGGTCGCTGATGCCCACGGCAAAGCGTAGCGGCCCTTGCTCCAACTGTTCCAGGGCGCGCTCGTGCGCCGCCAGCAGTTCGCGGGCAGCCGGCAGGAATTGCTGGCCTTGCGGCGACAGGCGCACCCGGCGCGGAGTGCGCTCCAGCAGGCGGCGCCCCAGGCGTTCTTCCAGTTTCTTGAGCTTGAGGCTGACGGCCGACTGCGTGCTCTGCAGCGCCTCGGCCGCACGGGTGAAACTCTGCAGCTCGGCCGCCAGCACGAAGGCTTGGACGGCGTCCAGGTCGAGCGGGCGTTGCATAGTGGAGGACTCCTGGGCAAGGCAAGCAAGGGGCGATGCAATGATTCGAAATTCAAATCATTGAAATCATCTTCCATCAG
>NZ_BADI01000408.1:0-1393 GCF_000333555.1 Herbaspirillum sp. B65
AGACGCCATAGCGCGGCCGCTCCCAGCCTTCCAGGTCGGCCCCGCGCGGATTGGAACTGAACAGGATGCCACCCGGCTTGAGGCTGGCACGCAACTGGCCCAATACGCGTGGCAACTCGGCCGAGGGCACATGGAATAGCGACGCATTGGCGAAGATGCCGTCAAAGCGCTGCGGTGGCAGGTCCAGTTGCAGGAAGTCNTGATGCAGGACTTCGCAGCCCGAGGCCGCACGCGCCATCTCGACGAATTCGGCAGTGCCGTCCAGCCCCACGGCTACATGGCCGCGGCGGGTGAATTCAAGCAGGTCGCGCCCCGGACCGCAGCCGAAATCGAGCACCGTGAACGGCCCCTGCCCGGCCTGGCCCGCCCTGGCGCTCAAGGCCTCCAGCAGCGCCGCCATGTTCTGGCTGACGTCATGCTCCCAGGTGCCTTGGCGAAAGCTCTCGGCATGGCTGCCGTAATGCGCAATCGTGTCGGCGACGGGATCGCGGCGCACGCTCACCTCAGCCTCCGGTGACCGGCGGGAAGAAGGCGACTTCGCCGCCATCGGCAATGGCGGTATCGGCCTCGGTCATCTCATGGTCGTAGGCCATGCGCAGGTTTTTTTCCGGGCTCAGTACCTCGGCCCAGATGCCACCGCGGCCGATCAGGAAGGCGCGCACGTCGCCCACGGTCTTGACGCTGTCCGGCAGTTCGATCACTTCCTGCGAAGTCTGGAGGGCTTCGCGCACGCTAGCGAAGAAACGCAATTCGATTTTCATGAAATTTCCTTCAGGGGGTGAGCCAGCCTTCAAGGCGCCTTCAATAGGCGATATGAATCTTGCTTCGAATATGCTTGAGGTGGACCACGATGGTAAAGGTCATCATCACCAGCAGCGACCAGGCGCTCCACTTTCCCAGATGGACGCTGGACCAGGCCCCCATCTGGTTGGGATAGCGCCAGACGCCAAAGAAGGTGCTGATGTTCTCGGCCAGCCAGATGAAAAATCCGATCAGCAGGAAGGCCAGCAACAGCGGCATCTTGCGATCCCGGTCCAGTGGGCGGAACAGCACGGTGGAGCGCGCATACAGACCCAGAGCGGCGGCCGCCAGATACCAGCGATAGTCGCCGATGTAATGATGGGTGAAGAAGTTCAGGTAAATGAGCATCGCAATGAGGGTCGCCATCCAGTAAGGCGGATGATGCTGGATGCGCAGGTCGAACAGGCGCCAGGCCTGGATGATGTAGCTGCCCACGGCGGCGTACATGAAGCCGGCAAACAGCGGCACGCCAAACAACTTGGTGTAGGCAAAATCCGGGTAACTCCAGGACTGGATGGCGCCGGAAGTCTTGAATACTTCCAGGGCAAAACCGACGACGTGAAAGACACTGACAGCCTTGAGTTCATCCATG
>NZ_BADI01000407.1:0-1116 GCF_000333555.1 Herbaspirillum sp. B65
AATTTTTGCCCGGCAGGACATTTTGACGGCCGCCGCCGGTCACCACCGACGATTCCCGCAAGTTGATTCATGACCGGGTGGCACAGGTCCGCGCGGTGTATTTACAGCCGCAGACATGGACCTTGAACGACAAGCCGGCGCAGCGTGTCGGCAACGGGCGTTATGCGGTGTATGTCGCCTTCCGGCGCGACGACGAAACGCAGGAAGCTATCGAAAATTTGCTCAACACCATCGACTTCCTGCTGCATCAGCAGCGCAACCTGGGCGAGTTTTTCTACTTCCCCGTCGTGCTGGCAGAACAGCCCATCCGCCTCAAGGGCAAGGTGTACCTCAATGCCGACGCGCAATGGGCGCTTGTCGTGCAGAAGCTAACCGAGGTATTACGGGAGTATGCGGCGCCGACGCCGTTGCGTTCTGGCTTTGGCCAATTGCAGACGGCGGGCTTGAGCAGCGACGCGATCATGAACGGGCCGCGCATGGAAAATGGCTGGATCAGCGCGCCCGGAGCATTGCCGGAAAAGCGCAACCAGGTCAGTTGCGCCCAGATCGCCAGTCTGCTGACGCAGTTGGACGGCGTCACGGCGGTGGAGTCACTGAGTTTTGCTGGCAGCAGCAGCGGCAATGCTATCGACATCGCTGACGACGCCCTGGCGGCCTTTGAATTTCTGGACGGATTGCAGTTCATACAGAACAAGCAGGTGCTATCGCCTGCGGCGGGGAAGCTCAATGCGCTTTCGTCCAGGTCGGTCGGTGTTATCACGCAATTGCAGGTGGCCCACGCCGCCGCCGGGATCGAGGCAAAAGTGGACGTATATCCGCCGCTGCCGCAGGGGCGGTACCGCGACATTGAGTCCTACATTTCGATCCAGAGCACCTTTCCCGAGATGTATGGCATCGGCCCCAACTCGCTGGAGTCGGACGCGCCCGATACCGGGTCGCCAGCGCCCGGCAATTAAAGGCGTATCTGCTGGTCTATGACCAGTTGCTGGCCAATGAATTCTCCCAGCTGGCGCATCTCGGCGACCTGTTTTCCTTCGCGGCGCCGCGTAACCGCCTGACCCGGCCGGTGCTGGAAGTGCACTGCCGGAGGGCAGTTTTCGACCACCTATTTTTGCC
>NZ_BADI01000406.1:0-2443 GCF_000333555.1 Herbaspirillum sp. B65
CAGACTCGGTTAATAGTATTCGCCTGCCTGCAAGTACCGCATTTCTGGCTGGCAGCGATGCNGGCCAGACGCCTATCCTGTTTGCCGCCAATCAGGACTTCACCATCAATGCAGCCCGCCTTACGCAAGCGATGGGGGTGTATTTTGATACCGCGCAACGCTCCGGCCTGTACCGCCAACGACAGCTCACCCCCTCGGAAGTACAGACCGACCAGCGGCAGGAGGTGCAAAGCTGGCCGGCCTTTGCCAATGCGGCAGGGCAAGGGCTAGGCGACAAGATTGCTCAGGGTTTCGCCCTGGCCAGCCCCATGTTGTATCTGCAGGGCGGTCTGCGCACGTTGACGGTCACCCTGGCGCTGGCTACGCCCTCGCCAGCGGACGTGACGGCCCTGTTTGCTGGTGCCCGCTACTTTCTCAGCACCGAACATGCCTGGTTTTTCGTGGCGGCGCAATCGGCCACGGCGCTGGCCGGTGTCACGCCGATGTCGGTGAACATGACGCTGGTTCTGCATTTGCAGAAGAGTGATCCGCCGATTGTTCCTTTCAAGCAGAATCCCGATGGCTACGCCAGCAGTTGGCCACTGCTGAAGATCGTTCTGGCCGATGGCGCGGATCTGCTGGTCCCACCGGCGCTCACCAGCGTGAGCTTTGCGGTTGACGTCAGGGACATGACGCAACTGAGTCTGGCCAATGACCTGACGCCGATGGCCAACGGCGTGGCCACCCAGACATTCGGACCGCTGCCTGAGGCGGGTAGTTGTTTTTACGTCGGCAGCAACGAGGTATTTGCCAAGCCCCTGCAAGAGGCCACGGTACAACTGGAGTGGGACAGTCTTGAGTCCGACTTCTCGCGTTACTACTTGGCCTATAACACCTATCTGCTGAGCCAGCGATCTCAGACACCGTCCCCCGTGCCGTTTTCCAATCAGTCTTTTCAGGGGCATTCGCGCTTGCTCAGCGAGAAATTGCAGACCAGCCAACATACGAGTTGGCGTTCCGGTACTGTCACCTTGTATCATCCGGAACTGTGTAGCCTCCAGCAGCAGCTCAGATACCGGCGCAACGAGCAGTCGGGATGACAGTGCCGCGGCGACCGTCAACTGGAAGATCAATGCCCCGGCAAGCCGCTTCTCGTTCAACATGGCCGACCATATCGGCTACGTCGCACAGCCGTCGTTGTGCCTGAGCGCCTTGCCAGGGCCGATGCAGGCGACCACCGGCTATTTCTATTTCGAGCTGGCGTATCCGCCACAGGGTTTCGGGCACAGTCTTTATCTCAAGGTCGTCTCCGACGTGGTGCTGCAGAATGCGCTGGTCTTGATGGACAAGGCAAAGCCGGACGACAGGTTCTGGTTGTGGCGGATGCTGGACTGGTTCAAAAAAGAGCCGGCGGCCGACGATGAGGCAACGACGGCTGCCGGTAGTGCCGATGCGCCCGCCCGCAATGAAGAGGCGGCGGCAGACAGCCCGGCGATAGCCCATACCGATGTGTTGTTGCCGATGCCCAATGTGCCTTACAGCCCGAAGCAGAATGCGATGCTGCTGGACTACAAGGCCAGCGCCACGACCGACATTGTCGTGCCGACCGCGACAGCAAGGTCGATGGCCACCAATGCAGTTGATGGCGCCGCAAACTATCCCTTCGCCTTGTATCACTACGGCATCGTACAGGCTTACCAGGTCTATGCCGGCGGCATGCAAGACACAGCGCCGGTCAGCGAGCAGCTTGGGTTCAAGCGCCTGTGCCCGGTGACTGCGGATGGCGACGGCGATACCACGCCGGCAGCCTTGCCGCTTATGACCGGCGTATCCGGGCCGGGCTGTCTGTATCTGTCACTGAGCGGCGTGCAGGCGCCATGCACATTGAGTATTTATGCCGAAGTCGCCGAGCTGGACAGCACCGGCGATGGTGATGGAGAGGCTGATGACATCGCACCGGCAGTGACCTATTCCTGCTGGGGAGAGCAGGGCTGGCAAGCCATGACGGTACTGCAAGATGAGACGCGCAGTCTGCGCCGATCCGGGATCGTGCAGATCGCCATTCCCAGGCTGGGCGCCGGCACGCCATCAGGTGCGGCGCCATTGAGCTATCTGACGACGCCGCTCCTGCCAGGCAGCGAATTCTGGCTGGCCGTTGCCGCACCAAAAGCGGCGTCGGTGGCTTTGCTGTCGACCCGATTCAGTTTCCTGGGTGCTCAGGCGCTACGCCTGCAACGCCAGAAGATGAGCGGGCTGGGCGTAGGAGAAACGCCGTGGATTGCGCCCGGCAGCATCACCGGGCCGACCACGAAGATTGCGCAGATCACCCAAATTCGCCAGCCCTTCGCGTCCTTCGGCGGGAAGGCGGCTGAAAACGACACGCAGTTCGACGGCCCCGACAGCTTTTACCGTCGCGCCAGCCGGCGCCTGTTCAACAAGGATCGCGCCTGCACCGTGCAGGACA
>NZ_BADI01000405.1:0-1812 GCF_000333555.1 Herbaspirillum sp. B65
TCTGGGCAGCCTCTACAGCCAGAAGAACAAGCCCTACCAGGCGTTGACGCCCAATGCCAAGAACAGCATGAAGGCCATCGTCAGCAAAAGCGAATTGCGCATTCTGTTCGATGACGAAAACAAGGTGTTGAGCCTGATCACGCCCTCCAACAACACCATCGTGCTGGACGACAAGAACAAGCAGATATCGATCCAGGATGAGCACGCCAATTCGATCGTCATGTCGGCCTCCGGCATTGCCATCAAAAGCCCCAAGACCATCAGCCTGGAGGCAGACCAGGCTGTCTCGATCAAGGGCAACACCGGAGTAACGGTGAGCAGTTCGGGCGGTGACGTGGCCACCAAGGGGGTCAACATCACCGAGACGGCCAACATGCAATACACCGCCAAGGGCAATATGGAAGCGGCCGTGCAGGGCGGGGTGCAACTGACCCTCAAGGCCGCGATGGTCATGATCAACTAGCTTCAGACAGTTCAGAGAGGAACATGCGATGCCACCAGCCGCCCGTCTTACCGATTTTCATCAATGCCCGATGGTCACGCCCGGATTGCCGCCGATTCCCCATGTGGGCGGGCCGATTGTCAGTCCCTGCGCACCGACGGTCCTCATCGGCAAATTGCCAGCAGCCTGCGTGGGTGACATGGCCATTTGTGTCGGCCCGCCGGACTCCATCGTCAAGGGATCGAGCACGGTCATGATCGGCGGCCGGCCGGCCGCGCGCATGGGCGACCCCACGGCGCACGGCGGCTCGATCGTGCTGGGCGATTTCACGGTCATGATCGGAGGCTGAGGCGATGAGCACTGAGGCAAGCTTTCTCGGTACCGGCTGGACGTTCCCGCCCAGCTTCAGCAACAGCCACTATCAGCTTCTGTTGAGCGCCGGCCAGGACAATATCAGGCAATCGATCGACTTGATATTCAAGACCACACTGGGCAGCCGCCCCCTGGCGAGCGGCTTTGGCAGCAATCTGTCGACCTATCTGTTTCGCCGCATCGATACCGGCCTGCGCGAGGAAATCATGCAGAACCTGTCGCTGGCGCTGCTCAACAGCGAACCGCGCATCAACGTGGAACAGATCGATGCCAACTTGTCGAGCGACGGCAGCACTTTGCTGATCAATGTCAGTTATCGCATACCGGAGACCAATACCAGGCACAACCATGTCTATCCGTTCTCGCTGATCGAAGCCACCAATCTATAGCAGAAAGCCCGGTATGCCATCGGATCTGAGCAACAGACAAACCGCACTGACCAAGGCCCTTGATCCGGCCTCGGTGGTGATCGACGCGCGTGATGCGCGCGACCGGTTTGCCTTTGTCGCCCAGTTTGCCCAACTGATTCTGTATTACGACCAAAACAACCAGCAGGCCGGCGACTGGCAGGCCTTCTTCATGAAGGACCCGACAGTGCTGCTGGCCGCCATCAGCGCCTGCGATTATTTGCGTTACCAGGCTGCCTATATGCAGATCCACCCGCAACATCAGGCCGCCGTCCTGCGCGATGAAGCGACCGCGAATGTCGATTTCATCAACCAATGCGCGGCGCTGATACACAGCATGCTTGTGCATCTGAACCGCTGGCTGCGATTTGCCCAGCTCAATGGCGACATCAATCCGGTGCAGCAGTTTTTGCAGAAAAGCGTGGACGAGGTGCTGGCGCAGCAACTCGCCCTGTTCATCGATATGCAACAGCAACTGCATCTGGCCGACAGCCTCTACGAGGCGCCCGCGCTGGCGCTGTACCGCACCTTCGAGGCGCGCTGGCACGCGCCGCAGGTGCGCGTTTCTGCACTNCAGGAGGCAGTGCCGGC
>NZ_BADI01000404.1:0-1199 GCF_000333555.1 Herbaspirillum sp. B65
CAGGCTTTCGATTGGACCAGCAGGCTGGATGCCGGTCTACCACGTCTGCCGGAAGACCGCCGACCATGGCGGCCGCTGGTACCTGCGCAAGCGCAGTACTGGAGCGCCTGTCGCTGGGGCCGGCAGTGCCAGCGATGGTGCAGGACAGGGCGGCGGGCACCGTTTTCGTGCGTGCCGCCAGATCCGAGTGCCGTAGCAGCTGGCTCCATGGAAAGCCCTCCCTGGTCTTATGTGCTTGCCCTGGCCAATGCAATGATTGGGCCATGTCTGAACGATCCCCTCGATTCTCTTTTCTTGCCACTGGAGTGGCTGCATGAGTCTTTCCTTGCCACTGCTGTCGGGCTTGATGGCGGTCAGCCTGCTGGCCGGCCTGACCAAGGGCGTGACCGGCTTCGGCGGTGCGCTGGTCATGGCGCCGCTGTTCGGGTTGGCCTTGCCATCTTCGCAGGCCGCTGCGCTGATCGTGCTGGTCAATTGTGTGGCCTCGCTGCAGGGTTGGCGCAGCTGGATGGGACGGGCGCACTGGCCCACCGTCTTGCCGCTGGCGGTCATCGCCCTGCTCTGTACTGCGGTGGGCGTGCGCCTGATTGCCAGCGGCCGCTTACCGGATCTACATCGCCTCATCGGGCTGTCGGTGCTGGCAATCACTGCGTTGCACGTGCTGGGCTGGCGCTGGCAGCACGGTGGTGGTGCTACGCCTACGTTGGCTGCGGGTGCAGTCTCGGGCATGATGACGGCCTTGTGCGGTATCGGCGGGGTGGCCGCCGTGTATTACTTCAACGGCATCAGGCAGGGGGGCAGATCACTGGCCCAGCAAGAGCAGAGTGCGTGCCTGCGGGCCAATCTGCTGGCCTATTTCATGGTGTTGTTCTTTGGCGCCGCCCTGATCCTGGCCTGGGATGGTCAGGTCGGTTGGCCGCAACTGGAAACGAGTGTCTGGCTGGTACCGGCTTTCGCGGGCGGGGTGTTGATGGGCGAACGCATCTATGGCTGGCTGTCACCGCTATGGTTCCAGCGCATCGTATCTGGTTTGCTGTTCTGTGCGGGGATGGTGGCCTTGGCCGGTTGAGTTGCAAAAAACATGGCCTCAGGCAGGCAAGCTAGAACCCATTTCATAAATAGGCGTGAGATGCGTTCTAATATGGCTTTCTCTGAACAGCATCGTTTCCGCGAAAGCCAACCATGAACCTCACCGCACT
>NZ_BADI01000403.1:0-1635 GCF_000333555.1 Herbaspirillum sp. B65
CAGGATGCAAATTCAACTGAAGGTAACCGAGCGAGCCAAAACCATTCGCTGAGGCATTTGCCCCATGACCATCTTTCGACGCTGAAGTCACTTCAAGAGCAGTTGTCGGAAACCGAGGCAGCCAAGGCCAATGCCGAAGAACTGCTTTTTGCCAGGGATACTGAGTTGATCAGGATTGCAACTCAACTTGAGGTAACCGAGCAAGCCAAAACCATCGCTGAGGCATTGGCCCATGACCATCTTTCGACGCTGAAGTCACTTCAAGAGCAGATGTCGGAAACCGAGGCAGCCAAGGCCAATGCCGAAGAACTGGCTTTTGCCAGGGATACTGAGTTGATCAGGATTGCAACTCAACTTGAGGTAACGGCGCAAGCCAAAACCATCGCTGAAGCATTGGCCCATGACCATCTTTCGACGCTGAAGTCACTTCAAGAGCAGTTGTCGGAAACCGAGGCAGCCAAGGCCAATGCCGAAGAACTGGCTTTTGCCAGGGATACTGAGTTGATCAGGATTGCAACTCAACTTGAGGTAACGGCGCAAGCCAAAACCATCGCTGAAGCATTGGCCCATGACCATCTTTCGACGCTGAAGTCACTTCAAGAGCAGTTGTCGGAAACCGAGGCAGCCAAGGCCAATGCCGAAGAACTGGCTTTTGCCAGGGATGCTGAGTTGATCAGGATTGCAGCTCAACTAGAGGTAACGGCGCAAGCCAAAACCATCGCTGAGGCATTGGCCCATGACCATCTTTCGACGCTGAAGTCACTTCAAGAGCAGTTGTCGGAAACCGAGGCAGCCAAGGCCAATGCCGAGAACCTGGCTTTGAGCAGGTATGAGGAACTGACTGTGTGCCGTAACGAAATGGAGTCGATAAGACAGGAATACCGAAAGACGAGGGACGAGTTGAATAGACGCAATGAGCATATAGTCAAAATCCAAAGGTCGAAGGGCTACAGGCTATTGTCCCTATTGAGACTTGCTCCAACGCCAGGGGGCTGCGATGTCTGACGTGTTTTGGTCTATTGATTCACTTGTCATCAAAGATAACGTGCTTTTTGGATTTGGCTGGGTTTTTCATGTTAGACATGAAATTATCGGCCTTCAATTCAGATTGTCTTTTGCGAGCGCAGATCGATCATCTCCTGAGTATATTCTTGCCGACGCAGGTAAGTCCCGGGAGGATGTTGAACTGGCTTTTTCCGCTTACCCTTTTTCCCTTAACTCGGGCTACGTCATCCATGGTGCTTTCCAACCAGGAGCACAAATAAGCTCGATTGATCTAATGTGTTCCCTTGCAGATGGCTCAATTTTAGAACTGGCCGTGCCAGATTCGAGCATTACGCGACTGGGGCACGCAAATGAATCAGTGAGTGCATCCTCCTGGCTGCCGTCGGCCTTCGCTGCCGACACCATCAAGGTCGGTATCCTGCATTCGCTGTCGGGCACCATGGCGATTTCCGAAACGTCCTTGAAGGACGTGGCCCTGATGACCATCGATGAGATCAACGCCGCCGGCGGCGTGATGGGCAAGAAGCTCGAACCGGTGGTGGTCGACCCGGCCTCGAACTGGCCGCTGTTCGCCGAAAAGGCCGCCAGTTGATCTCGCAGGACAGGTCTCGGTGGNTGTCGGCTGCTGGA
>NZ_BADI01000402.1:0-4877 GCF_000333555.1 Herbaspirillum sp. B65
ATGCCCACAACTGGCCAGCATTAACGATGCACTCAAGGCCTTGCCGCAGGCGGCGTCGAATTCGATCGGCGAAATCCAGGCCACCGTCAACGCTTATTACAAGGTGGTGGCGCTGGCTGATGGCAAGGCCGGCAACAGCGACCTGTCGGCCTACCCGAGCGCGGCCGACTATGCGGCGCTGGGCGTGACGCCCGCGCTGTCGAGCGTGGGCGCACGCCTGTTGAGTGGTGCCATCGACGGCAAGAGCGCTGCTGATGTGTCTACCGTGGCGCGCATCAATGAACTGGCCCATGCTGCCCAGCGCCTGGCCGAACAGGTGGCGCTACCGGCTGGGCAGATACTGCCGGTGCCGCTGACGGCGGCTGACTTCGCGCGCCTGGGCGTGACCGGCACCAGCGACGACAACGTCGCCGAGGTGGCCGCCAGCCTCAATAGCGTGCCGCAGGAGTTGCGTGACAACGGCAGCGTGGTGGGTGACATCGATACCCTGGCCGAGGTGCAGGCACTGGTCTCCAGCAAGATCGGCTCGTTGCAGACCATCCTCAATTACGCCAAGGATCTGACCCCCATCAACCCGCTACGGCCCACCCAAACCGAACCGCTCTTGAGCGATTACCAGAGTTCCCTGCTCACCGCCAATGCCGCCACTCAGGTGACGGCGGCCAACCTGTCCAGCATCAACAGTGCGGTCAAGGCGGTCGGGGTGGATGCCATCTCTTCGTGGAAGAAGTTGGGTGCGCTGGTACAGTCCTACAACCTGGTGCTGGCTGCCGCCGATGGCGTGCCCGGCAATGCCCTGCAATTGCCCAGTGCCGACGACTATGCGCGCATCGGCGTGCAGGCGCTGCAGACCCTGTTCCCGGCTGCTGGCGCTGTGCGCAACAATGCGTTGAGCCTGTTGAACCAGGTGCTCGATGCCGTGCCGCGTAGCGAGGTCGATACCGTTGCCAAGCTGCAGTCGCTGGCCAGCGTAGCCGCGCGTGTGATCGCCCTGGGTGCTGGCCAGAGCGTGGTGCTGGGGGCCGATGAACTGAACCAGTTGCATCTGCCCGCGCCGATCACGGCCGCGCAATTGCCGGTGGTGCTCTCGGGCATCGCCGGCACCGCCGATGACGGTGCCGACCTGCGCTCACCGGCCATGGTGGCCGACGTTGCGGCGCGGGCGCTGGCCGCCTCCGCCAAGATCGTCGCCTATGCCGATGATGTGGCGCGGCCAGCGCCCGTGATGGTCGACTATCACGCCCTGGGCATCAAGGGGGTGGAGGACGACCTGCACCAGAATGCCCTCAATTCCTCGCTGGCGACCCCGACCGTGGATGGCAAGCGGGTGGCCGTGCCGTCGCAATTGCAGGAGATCGCCGACGCCTATGGCCGCATTCTCGGCCAAGCGGGTGACGTAGCGGGCTTGCGTACCGATCCGGGGCTGAAGGATTTTGCCCTGATCGGCGCGACCGCGCCGCGCGATGACAACGCCAAGACCCTGATCAATTCCGCCCTGCTCGGCAAGACCCCGCGCGAGTTGGTCAGCGTCAGTGCCGTGAGCCAACTGGTGGGGGCGGCCAATGCGATCGAAGCTCTGGCCGCCGGCGACGATAGCGCACTGGCCGGCAGCACGCCGGCCGACCAGGCCGCCGATCTGAGGGCCAAGCTGGATGTGCTGGGCGTGGTCAACTTGAATGAGGCCTTGCAGGCCTCGGTGACTCAGGCCATCATCGCCAGCCCTGACGATGGCAGCGCCATCAATACCCTGGCCAAGTTGCAGGCGCTGGTGGATGGTGCCATCCAGGCGCAACTGAAAATCAACGCCTACGCCGACGATGCCAGCCGCGCCGTTCCGACCGTCGCGGACTATGCCGCCATCGGCGTGACTGGTGTGACTGTCGACCATCTCGATGCCATCAATTCTGCATTGGCCAGCGCGCCGGTGGGCTCTACCCAGACCGGTACGCCGGCCCTGGTGCAGGGCATCGTCGACGCCTATGTTCGCATCCTGGCCGCCGCCGATGGGGTGGCCGCCAATGCCGCACACCTGCCGCAACCGCTGGATTACCAGCGGGTCGGTTTGCCGGCCGACCTGGTCGCAGCCCTGCAACCGGGTGCCGATGGCGTGGCCTCACCCTTGCTGGGGATGCTCGACACCCTGGTCGATATCGCCCACCCGGCCAGCGTCAATACGCTGCCGGCGCTTTCGCGCCTGGCCGCTACCGCGCAACACCTGGTGGCCCAGGCCAATGGCGCCATCACCGATGCGTTGGTGACCCAGGCCGAACTGGCCAGTGCCGGTATTACCGGCCTGGACGCCCATACCTTCCCGGCCGTCTTGGCCGCCATTGCCGCCAGCGCCGATGATGGCAGCGGCATCATCGGCACGCTGCCCGCCGGTGGGCTCAAGTTGCAAGCCCTGGCCGACAATGCCAACCGCTCGCAGTTGAAGATCGAAGCCTATGCCGACGGCGTGGCCAAGGCCGCCGCACCGACCTTGCTCGACTTCAAGAGCGTGGGCCTGGACATGGCCGCACGCATGTCGCACGCCACGCCGGAGCTGGCCTTGAAGGCCGTCAATTCCGTGTTGCAAACGGTCAGTATTGGTGCGGCCCAAGTGAACCCGCCTTCCAAGTTGGCGGCCATTGCCGATGCCTATGACCTGGTATTGGCCGCCGCCGATGGCGCCGCCCCGGTCGATGGTTCTGCCAGCCCCCAGGCCCAGGCCATCAGTGCCGATGTGTTCGGTAAGCTGGGCGTGACCGGGTTGGTCGCAACCGATCCAGCCGTGCAGGCGCTGTTGGTGACCAACATGCAAAGCGTGCTGGACGCCATGAAACCGGCTGCCGCCGCCGATGTAGCCAATTTGCAGGCCAGCGTGGACGTGCTGGTCAAGATCAGTCACCTGGCCGATGGCGTGGCCGGCAATGCCGCTGCGGTGGATCAGTTCAGCAATGCGCTGGTCGCCTTGCAGGCGGCGGGCGTGAGTATCACCGATGCCACCGTCGCCACCGCGGCGGCCAATGCCATCGATGCTGCCGACTATGCCAAGCTGGCCAGCCCGGCCAAGCTGCAGGCGCTGGTCGATGGCTATGCCCGCATCCTGGCCGAGGCCAACGAAGCCGAACCGGCCAGTGGCGCTGCGTATGGCAATCAGGATAAGGTCGCCGATGCCACCCCCGGCAGCGATCCCTCGCTGCTCGACTTCGCCGCCATCGGTGCCCGTCTGCCGGGTTTGACGGTCAACCCCGGCAGCGCTGCCGAACAGGATATGGGCCTGAAGCTCACCGATGATGTATTGAAGCGCAAGGCGCGTTCCCAGGTCGATACCGTGGCCGAGATCGAGCAGATCGGCCAGGCCGTGGAGCAACTGCTGCACCTGGCCGCACAGCCTGCCGGCACAGCCTTGCCGGCCCTGAGCAATGACGACCGCCTGCGCTGGGATGCCAGCTTCCGAGCCCTGGGCGTCAGCGGTGTGGATAGCGGCGCTGACGGCAACCTGGAACAGGTGCTCACCCGCATCACCGGGGTGGGCATCGCCAGCCTTAATGCAGTAGCGCCGATCCAGACCCTGGTCAACAGCGTCAATGAAGCCTTGATGGTCATCATCAACTACGCCGAGGACAGCGACAAGAACCCGGCGCCCACCGTGACCAACTACCATGATGTGGGTGTGGACCGCGGTACGGCAGCGGCCGCTGTCAATGCCGGCAACCTGGACAGCATCAATGCTGCCGTGGCCCGTCTGGAGCGTAGCGACGTCGATAGCCGCCCCAAGCTCAAAGCGCTCATCAATGCCTACAACGCCATCCTCTCTGCGGCCGATGGCAAGAGCGGCGATGCCTCCGGTACCGGCCTGTTGCCGGAGCAGTACCTGGCCATCGGTGTGCCGCTCTCCAGCGCCTCGATTGGCATGGGCAAGCTGGTGAACCCGGTGGGCGGTACCAAATCCCTGGACCAGGTGGACGTCGACAAGCTGGCCCTGTTCAACAGCGTGGTGGGCGCCCAAGGGCGCGACGGCGTGGCCACTCCCGACAAGCTGGCTGCCCTGGCCGCCACGGCGGCGGACCTGATCCGCACCGCGCGCGAGAGCAAGGACGATCCGGTGGTCGGTGGTAGCACCACCAGCCTGAGCGTGAAGAGCCTGCAAGCCCTGGGCCTGGGTGCCATCACCAGCAATGCGGTGCAGGCGGCCTTCCTGGATGCGGTGCGGGTCAAGGGCAATAGCATCGACCCCGCCACCAGCCAGCCCACCCTCGGCCGACACCCCCGCCACCCACGATGTGAGCGGGGTGCGCAGCATTGAGCAATTGACCTCCATCGCCAACAGCTATGCCAAGGTGCTGGCCTACGTCAATGGCGGCGGCAGTGTCGCCGATGCGCCCACCATCGCCGACTACCAGAACATCGGCGTGGCCTTGCCGCATACCGTGGCGGCTACTTCGGGCAGTGCCATGAAGCTGTTCAACAGCGTCGTCCATGCCCAGGACAACACTGCCAAGGTCGATAGCGTGGCCGAGCTGAACCGGCTGGCGCTGACCGTGGACCAGATCATGCAGGTGGCCGCGGTAGCCCCCCTGGCGGACCGCTATCCGGTGCAATATCCGCCGGTCAGCAGTACCCTCAAGCCGGCCGATCTGAGTGCGCTGGGCCTGACCGGGGTGGACAGCAACAGTTTGGCCTGCTTGCTCAACAAGTTGCAGACCACCGCCGATGACGGCAGCGGCGCGCTCACGGTGGCCGCGCTGCAAGGCATGATGGATGCGGCCATCGCGGCCGAGCGCAAGATTACACAATTCGCGCGCGATGACGCGGGCGATGCTCCCACCGTGGCCGACTTCGATGCCCTGGGCCTGCAACTGCCGGTCGATAGCAGTCGCAGCAGCGCGCCATAT
>NZ_BADI01000401.1:0-2536 GCF_000333555.1 Herbaspirillum sp. B65
AACACCGTGGCTGCACCCACATTGCTAATGGCTGCGTTCGTCGTCGTGTCGTACACTTTATCTGATGCCGTCACGTTCGCCACCGTCACATTGGCCTTCGCAATGTTGGCCGTCATGTTCTGTTGCGTCGTCCCAGACAACGTGTAGTTTGTCGTATCCGACAACGCCACATTCAGGTTCACAAGCTTGTTATTACCTGCCGATGCATTCGCAAACGTTCCATTGGCCGTGTAGTTGCTGAACGCCGTCGCACTCGCCAACGTTCCATTCGCGGCCGACGCATTACCCAACTGCACCGTCACGTTCCCATTCGACAGTGCCGCATTGGTCGTCGTGTCGTACACCTTATCCGACGCCGTCACGTTCGCCACCGTCACATTCGCCTTCGCGATGTTGGCTGTCGTCTTGTTCTGACTTGACGTACTCACCGTGTAGTTCGTCGTATCGCCCAACGCCACGTTCACGTTCACCGTCTGGCTACCCGCCGCAGCGTTCGCATACGAGCCATTGACCGTGTAATTGCTGTAGCCCGTCGCCGACGCCAACGTACCATTCGCTGCGCTGGCGTTACCCAGCAACACCGTGGCTGCACCCACATTGCTAATAGCCGCGTTCGTCGTCGTGTCGTACACCTTATCCGAGGCCGTCACGTTCGCTACCGTCACATTGGCCTTCGCAATAGTGGCCGTCGTCTGGTTCTTACTTGACGTGCTCAATGCGTAGTTCGTCGTGTCTGCCAACGCTACGTTCACGTTCACCGTCTGGCTACCTGCTGCTGCGTTCGCATACGAGCCATTGACCGTGTAATTGCTGTAGCCCGTCGCCGACGCCAACGTACCATTCGCCGCACTGGCGTTACCCAGCAACACCGTGGCTGCACCCACATTGCTGATGGCCGCGTTCGTCGTCGTGTCGTACACCTTGTCCGAGGCCGTCACGTTCGCTACCGTCACATTGGCCTTTGCAATATTGGCCGTCATGTTCTGTTGCGTCGTCCCAGACAACGTGTAGTTCGTCGTATCTGCCAACGCCACGTTCAGGCTCACAAGCTTGTTGCTACCTGCCGATGCATTCGCAAACGTCCCATTGGCCGTGTAGTTACTAAACGTCGTCGCATTGGCGAGGCTGCCATTGGCCGCACTAGCCTTACCCAACTGCACCGTCACGTTCCCATTCGACAGTGCTGCGTTCGTCGTCGTGTCGTACACCTTATCCGACGCCGTCACGTTCGCTACCGTTACATTGGCCTTCGCGATGTTGGCTGTCGTCTTGTTCTGACTTGACGTGCTCAATGCGTAGTTCGTCGTGTCTGCCAACGCCACGTTCACGTTCACCATCTGGCTACCTGCCGCTGCGTTCGCATACGAGCCATTGACCGTGTAATTGCTATAGCCCGTCGCCGACGCCAACGTGCCATTCGCCTCGCTGGCGTTACCCAGCAACACCGTCGCTGCACCCACATTGCTGATGGCCGCGTTCGTCGTCGTGTCGTACACCTTATCCGATGCCGTCACGTTCGCTACCGTCACATTGGCCTTGGCAATCGTCGCCGTCGTCTGGTTCTGACTTGACGTGCTCAATGCGTAGTTCGTCGTGTCTGCCAACGCCACGTTCACGCTTACCGTCTGGCTACCTGCGGCTGCGTTCGCGTACG
The DNA here is from genome assembly GCF_000333555.1 of Herbaspirillum sp. B65. Taxonomy (NCBI): domain Bacteria; kingdom Pseudomonadati; phylum Pseudomonadota; class Betaproteobacteria; order Burkholderiales; family Oxalobacteraceae; genus Herbaspirillum; species Herbaspirillum sp. B65. Next base: position 1,655 of record NZ_BADI01000401.1, read on the forward strand.
AACCATTGACCGTGTAGTTGCTGTAGCCCGTGGCCGAGGCCAACGTGCCATTGGCTGCAGAAGCGTTACCCAATAGAACGGTCGCCGCACCCACGTTACTGATCGCTGCGTTTGTCGTCGTGTCGTACACCTTATCCGACGCCGTCACGTTCGCTACCGTCACATTGGCCTTCGCAATGTTGGCCGTCATGTTCTGTTGCGTCGTCCCAGACAACGTGTAGTTCGTCGTATCTGCCAACGCCACATTCAGGCTCACAAGCTTATTACTACCAGCCGATGCATTCGCAAACGTCCCATTGGCCGTGTAGTTACTAAACGCCATCGCATTGGCGAGGCTGCCATTGGCCGCACTAGCATTACCCAACTGCACCGTCACGTTCCCATTCGACAGTGCTGCGTTCGTCGTCGTGTCGTACACCTTGTCCGACGCCGTCACGTTCGCTACCGTTACATTGGCCTTCGCGATGTTAGCCGTCGTCTTGTTCTGACTTGACGTGCTCAATGCGTAGTTCGTCGTGTCTGCCAACGCCACGTTCACATTCACCATCTGGCTACCTGCGGCTGCGTTCGCGTACGAACCATTGACCGTGTAGTTACTGTAGCCCGTCGCCGACGCCAACGTGCCATTCGCCGCGCTGGCATTACCCAGCAACACCGTGGCTGCCCCCACATTGCTGATGGCTGCGTTCGTCGTCGTGTCGTACACCTTGTCCGACGCCGTCACGTTCGCTACCGTTACATTGGCCTTCGCAATGTTGGCCGTCATGTTCTGTTGCGTCGTCCCAGACAACGTGTAGTTCGTCGTATCTGCCAACGCCACGTTCAGGCTCACAAGCTTGTTGCTACCTGCCGAGCATTCGCAAACGTCCCATGGCCGGTAGT
>NZ_BADI01000400.1:0-2602 GCF_000333555.1 Herbaspirillum sp. B65
TGCCACGCTACGTTCCGTTCACCGTCTGGCTACCCGCTGCTGCGTTCACATACGAGCCATTGACCGTGTAGTTGCTGTAGCCCGTCGCCGACGCCAGGCTGCCGTTCGCGGCAGAAGCGTTACCCAGCAACACCGTGGCTGCACCCACATTGCTAATGGCCGCACTGGTCGTCGTGTCGTACACCTTATCCGATGCAGTCACGTTCGCCACCGTCACATTGGCCTTTGCAATATTGGCCGTCATGTTCTGTTGCGTCGTCCCAGACAACGTGTAGTTCGTCGTATCTGCCAACGCCACGTTCAGGCTCACAAGCTTGTTGCTACCCGCCGATGCATTTGCAAACGTCCCATTGGCCGTGTAGTTGCTGAACGCCGTCGCACTTGCCAACGTTCCGTTCGCAGCCGACGCGTTACCCAACTGCACCGTCACGTTCCCATTCGACAGTGCTGCGTTCGTCGTCGTGTCGTACACCTTATCCGACGCCGTCACGTTCGCCACCGTCACATTGGCCTTCGCAATGTTGGCTGTCGTCTTGTTCTGACTTGACGTACTCACCGTGTAGTTCGTCGTATCGCCCAACGCCACGTTCACGTTCACCATCTGGCTACCTGCCGCTGCGTTCGCATACGAGCCATTGACCGTGTAATTGCTATAGCCCGTCGCCGACGCCAACGTGCCATTCGCCGCGCTGGCGTTACCCAGCAACACCGTCGCTGCACCCACATTGCTGATGGCCGCGTTCGTCGTCGTGTCGTACACCTTATCCGATGCCGTCACGTTCGCTACCGTCACATTAGCCTTGGCAATCGTCGCCGTCGTCTGGTTCTGACTTGACGTGCTCAATGCGTAGTTCGTCGTGTCTGCTAACGCTACGTTCACGCTCACCGTCTGGCTACCTGCAGCCGCGTTCGCATACGAGCCATTGACCGTGTAATTGCTGTAGCCCGTCGCCGACGCCAACGTGCCATTGGCTGTCGAAGCGTTACCCAGCAACACCGTCGCCGCACCCACATTGCTGATGGCCGCATTGGTCGTCGTGTCGTACACCTTATCCGATGCAGTCACGTTCGCTACCGTCACATTGGCCTTCGCAATGTTGGCCGTCATGTTCTGCTGCGTCGTCCCCGACAACGTGTAGTTCGTCGTATCCGACAACGCCACGTTCAGGTTCACAAGCTTATTACTACCTGCCGACGCGTTCGCAAACGCCCCATTGGCCGTGTAGTTGCTAAACGCCGTCGCACTCGCAAGGCTGCCGTTCGCAGCACTGGCGTTACCCAACAGGACGGTCGCCGCTCCCACATTGCTAATGGTCGCGTTCGTCGTCGTGTCGTACACCTTGTCCGACGCCGTCACGTTCGCTACCGTTACATTGGCCTTCGCAATGTTGGCCGTCATGTTCTGTTGCGTCGTCCCAGACAACGTGTAGTTCGTCGTATCTGCCAACGCCACGTTCAGGCTCACAAGCTTGTTGCTACCTGCCGATGCATTCGCAAACGTTCCATTGGCCGTGTAGTTGCTGAACGCCGTCGCACTCGCCAACGTTCCATTCGCAGCCGACGCATTACCCAACTGCACCGTCACGTTCCCATTCGACAGTGCTGCGTTCGTCGTCGTGTCGTACACCTTGTCCGACGCCGTCACGTTCGCCACCGTTACATTGGCCTTCGCAATGTTGGCTGTCGTCTGGTTCTGACTTGACGTGCTCAATGCGTAATTCGTCGTGTCTGCCAACGCCACGTTCACGTTCACCGTTTGGCTACCCGCCGTGGCATTCGCATACGAACCATTGACCGTGTAGTTGCTATAGGCCGTCGCCGACGCCAACGTGCCATTCGCCGCGCTGGCGTTACCCAACAGAACGGTCGCCGCACCCACATTACTGATCGCTGCGTTCGTCGTCGTGTCGTACACCTTGTCCGACGCCCTCACGTTCGCTACCGTTACATTGGCCTTCGCGATGTTAGCCGTCGTCTTGTTCTGACTTGACGTGCTCAATGCGTAGTTCGTCGTGTCTGCCAACGCCACGTTCACGTTCACCATCTGGCTACCTGCGGCTGCGTTCGCGTACGAACCATTGACCGTGTAGTTACTGTAGCCCGTCGCCGACGCCAACGTGCCATTCGCCGCGCTGGCATTACCCAGCAACACCGTGGCTGCACCCACATTGCTGATGGCTGCGTTCGTCGTCGTGTCGTACACCTTGTTCGATGCCGTCACGTTCGCTACCGTCACATTGGCCTTTGCAATATTGGCCGTCATGTTCTGTTGCGTCGTCCCAGACAACGTGTAGTTCGTCGTATCTGCCAACGCCACGTTCAGGCTCACAAGCTTGTTGCTACCCGCCTATTCAGGGTTTTTCGCTTCTGGCGCACTGGCGCGGCTTGCCGCCGCGTGATTCCCGTCTGCCAGGAAACGCTTGTCCACCGAGCAGATCCGGGCCAGGCACCCGCCGCCAGCCCCGGGTTCATTTCCATCCTCTGAAAGAAGGCATCATGTCGATCAAGAAATTATTTACCCTCGCCGCCAGCGCGCTGGCCCTGTCCTGCGCTGCCGGCACCACCCTGGCGGCTGACCAGACTTATGTGGTCGGCGCCGGCG
>NZ_BADI01000399.1:0-8285 GCF_000333555.1 Herbaspirillum sp. B65
CGCCTGGGCGAAAGCTGCAGGAACACCTCAAGGAATTGCGTTCGGCCGTGCCGCAGATCGCCGAAGTGCGCGGCGTGGGCGCGATGGTGGCGGTGGAGTTCGCCGATCCGGCCACCGGCAAGCCGGATGCGGAATACACCAAGAAGGTGCAGCAACACGCCCTCAGCAATGGCTTGCTGCTGCTGTCCTGTGGCAGCTACGGTAACGTGATCCGCTTCTTGTTCCCGCTGACCATTCCCGATACCGTCATGGATGAAGCGCTGGGCATTTTGGCCAACGCCATCAAGCTGGCCTGAGTCTTGCATTGCACGGCAGCTATTATTCTGTAACGCAGTAATTGGGTAGACGGGCCGGACCATGCATCCGGCCCGCGTAGCAAAAGAGAGGATCGATGATGGCAGCTCATGCAATGAAGCAATCGGCGCAAGCGTTCGCGCCAGAGGCCAGCAGCAACAGCGACGTGCTGGTGCAATTCTGCGGCGTGAAGAAAACTTACGACGGCGAAAACCTGATCGTCAAGAGCCTTGACCTGGACATTCGCCGCGGCGAATTCCTGACCCTGCTGGGCCCCTCCGGTTCCGGCAAGACCACCTGCCTGATGATGTTGGCCGGCTTCGAATTCCCCACCGGCGGCGAGATCCGCTTAGATGGCCAGTTGCTCAACCGGGTGCCGCCGCACAAGCGCAACATCGGCATGGTGTTCCAGAACTATGCGCTGTTCCCGCACATGACCATCGCCCAGAACGTGGCCTATCCGCTGTCGGTGCGCAAGATGGATCGTGCCACCCGCGAAGCCAAGGTCAAGCAGGCGCTGGACATGGTGCAGATGGGTAAATTCGGTGACCGTTATCCGACCCAGCTCTCCGGTGGCCAGCAGCAGCGCGTGGCGCTGGCGCGCACGCTGGTGTTCGATCCGCAACTGGTGTTGATGGACGAACCGCTGGGCGCGCTGGACAAGCAATTGCGCGAACACATGCAGCTCGAACTCAAAGCCCTGCACAAACGCCTGGGCGTGACCTTCGTCTACGTCACCCACGACCAGAGCGAAGCGCTCACCATGTCCGATCGCGTGGCCGTGTTCGACCAGGGCGTGATCCAGCAACTGGCGCCGGTGACCGAACTGTACGAATATCCCGACAATCAATTCGTCGCCAATTTCATCGGCGACAACAACCGCTTCAAGGGCAGCGTCGAATCGGTGCAAGGCGAACACTGTACGGTGCGCCTGGCCGATGGCACGGTGCTCACCGGTCTGAACGTGCATCGCGCCCATGCCGGCCAGGCCATCACCGCCTGCGTGCGCCCGGAACGCATCCGCTTGGCCGCCGGTGGCAGCGCCGAACCCAATGCCATCCGTGCCAGCATCGCTGGCCTGATCTACTTTGGCGACCACGTGCGCGTGCGCTGCTCGGTGGCCGGGCAAGAAGATTGCTTCGTCAAGCTCTCGCTGTCGGACCCCGCGCTGTCGGGCTTGACCGAGGGTAGCAGCGTGGTGCTGCATATCGCACAGGATCGCCTGCGCTGCTTCCTGTAAGCGCATTCCCCCGTTTACTTAGTTTTTTGTTTTTTTTGCCGTACCTGGTGTTTGCAGTACCGCGAGCCAGGCAACCGCACATTGCCGCTCGCGTTTGTCCTAGTCCAATATAAAGTCAACACAGTCAATACGCACGATAACCAACGAGGAACAACAATGAAACGCCTGTCACCCGCCCTGCTGTCCCCGCTCGCCCTGGGCCTGCTGTTTTCCGGCGCGGCTTCTGCCGCTGAACTGACCGTGGTCAACTTCGGCGGCGCCAATGCCAATGCGCAGAAGGTCGCCTACGTCGATCCGTTCCAGAAGAGCACCGGCACCAAGGTCGTGACCTCCGAATTCAACGGTGAACTGGCCAAGGTCAAGGCCATGGTGGAAACCAAGAAGGTCAATTGGGATGTGGTGGAAATCGATGGCGGCGACCTCACCCGTGCCTGTGACGATGGCCTGATCGAAAAGCTGGACCTGGCCAAGACCATCAAGAAGGAAGACTTCATCCCCCAGGCCACGGTGAGCGAATGCGGCATGGGTGCCTTCGTCTGGTCCACCGTGCTGGCCTACAACGCCGACAAGCTCAAGACCGCACCGACTGGCTGGGCGGACTTCTGGGATACCAAGAAATTCCCCGGCAAGCGCGGCATGAAGAAGAGCGCCGAGTACAACCTGGAGTTCGCCCTGATGGCCGACGGCGTGCCGGCCAAGGACGTCTACAAGGTACTGGCCACCAAGGAAGGCGTGGACCGTGCCTTCAAGAAGCTGGACCAGTTGAAGCCCAACATCCAGTGGTGGGATGCCGGCGCCCTGCCGGCCCAGTTCCTGGCCTCGGGTGACGTGGTCATGGCCAATGCCTACAACGGCCGCATCGATGCCGCCCAGCGCGAAGGCAAGAACCTCAAGGTGGTCTGGACCGGCAGTGTCTACACGCTGGACTACTGGGTCATCCCCAAGGGTTCGCCCAACAAGGCTCTGGCCGAGAAGTTCATCAGCTTTGCCAGCCAGCCGGAAACCCAGAAGGTCTACGCTGACAACATCGCCTACGGCCCGGTCAACAAGGGCGCCCTGAAGCTGCTGGACGCCAAGACCCTGGCCAACCTGCCGACCTCCCCGGCCAATGCCAAGGACGCGCTGCAACTGAGCCTGCAATTCTGGACCGACCACGGCGAAGAACTGGAACAACGCTTCGCTGCCTGGATCGCCAAGTAAGTCTGTAAGCCGCACCGACAACGGTCCTGCCTTGCCAGGCGGGACCGTTGCCTTGAACTTCCGCTGCCCCCGGATTACCGAGACATGACCACCATCGCCACCCGCTCCGCCGCCATGCCCCTGGCCGAACCCGACCCGCAGCAACTCAAGCGCGAACTGCGCGCCGCCCAGACCCGCAAACGCCTGGGTGCCCTGGCGCTGATCGCTCCGCTGGCCATCTTCCTGCTGCTGACCTTCGTGGCCCCTATCGTGGCCCTCCTGCAGCGCGCCATCGAAAACCCCGAAGTCGCTACCACCCTGCCGCAGACCGTGGCCGTGCTGTCCAAATGGGACCGCAAGTCGGCCCTGCCTGACCAGGCGTACTCGGCCTTGGCCGAGGACCTGGCCCGCGCCAAGGAAGACACCACCGCCGGCAACCTGGCACGTCGTCTGAACATCGAAATACCGGGCGCACGCTCGCTGGTGATGGGCACCACGCGCGCCATGCCGCTGCGCGATGAGCAAGGCAAGCCGCTCTCGCCAGCCGCAGCGCGCGAAGCCATCATCGCCCTCAATGCGCAATGGGGCCAACCCGATGTGTGGCGCGTGATCGCCCAGAACGGCTCGGTGTATTCCCCCTATTACCTGCTGGCCTCGCTGGACCTGCGCCAGAACGTGTTTGGCGATATCGAAGCAGCCAGCCCCGAATCGGCCATCTACCGCACCATTTTCGGGCGCACGCTGTGGATGAGTGCCGTGGTGACCTTCTTCACCTTGCTGCTGGCCTATCCGCTGGCCTACTGGCTGTCCACCATGCCCGAGCGCCGCGCCAACCTGCTGATGATCCTGGTGCTCATTCCCTTCTGGACTTCGATCCTGGTACGCGTGGCGGCCTGGATCGTGCTGCTGCAATCCGAAGGGCTGGTCAACAAGGCACTGATGCTGGCCGGTCTGACGCAGTCACCCTTGGAGCTGGTGTTCAACCGCGTGGGCGTGTACATCTCGATGACCCACATCCTGCTGCCCTTCATGATCCTGCCGCTCTACAGCGTCATGAAGTCAGTCCCGCCGACTTACCTGAAAGCCGCTGTCTCGCTGGGCAGCCATCCCTTCGCCGCGTTCTGGCGGGTGTACGTGCCGCAGACCTATCCGGGCGTGGGCGCGGGTGTGCTGCTGGTATTCATCATGGCCGGTGGCTACTACATCACCCCGGCGCTCTTGGGCGGCCCCAATGAACAGATGGTGAGCTACTTCATCGCCTACTTCATCAACACCACCATCAACTGGGGCATGGCCTGCGCTCTGGGCGCCCTGCTGCTGGCGGCGACCCTGGTGCTGTATGGCGTCTATCGCCGCTTTGCCAAGGTCGATGTCGGCATCAGCTGATGCCATTGAAGAATCCACGGAAGAATTCAGGAAACAAGCCATGCACAAACCGCCCCTCTTTCCGCCCTACACCTCCTTGGTCGAGCGCGCCTGGTTCTTTGCCTCGCGCAGCTTCAACCTGTTGGTGCTGCTGTTTCTGGTGTTGCCCATCCTGGTGATGATCCCGCTGTCGTTCTCCGACAGCAGCTTCCTGATGTATCCCATCCAGGGCTTCTCGCTGCGCTGGTACCAGAACCTGTTCACCTCCGATGACTGGATCCGCGCCGCCCAGAACAGCTTCATCGTGGCCCCGGCGGCCACCGTCATTGCCACCGTGCTGGGCACGCTGGCCGCGGTCGGCCTGAACAAGGCCGACTTCCGCGGCAAGGGCATCCTGATGGCGATCCTGATCTCGCCCATGATCGTGCCGGTGGTAGTGGTGGGCGTGGGCGTGTACCTGTTCTTTGCCCGCATTGGCCTGTCCGACAGCTACCTCGGCCTGATCCTGGCGCACGCCGCGCTGGGCGCGCCGTTCGTGGTGACCACCGTGCTGGCTACCCTGCAGGGCTTCAACCACAACCTGGTGCGCGCCAGCCTGAGCCTGGGCGCCAGTCCCTTGCGCACCTTCTTCCGCATCACCTTGCCGGTGATCGCACCGGGCCTGATCTCGGGCGCCCTGTTCGCGTTTGCAACTTCCTTCGACGAAGTGGTTCTGACCTTGTTCGTCGCCGGCCCCGAGCAAGCCACCCTGCCGCGCCAGATGTTTGCCGGCATCAAGGACAACATCAGCCCGACCATTGCCGCCCTGGCGACGATCCTGATCCTGTTTTCGACCTGCCTGCTGCTGGCCCTGGAATGGCTGCGCGGGCGCAACAAGGCCGCGGCCCGCATCTGACACCGCAGCGCCTGCCCCCATCACCCACGGAGACCCGATATGCTGCATCAACTCAAAGACCCTTCCCTGCTGCGTCAGCAGGCCTACCTCAACGGCGCCTGGTGCGATGCCGACAGCGGCGCCAAGCTGGAAGTGCACAATCCGGCCAACGGCCAGTTGCTGGGCCACGTGCCCCTGATGGGCGCCACCGAAACGCGGCGCGCCATCGAGGCCGCCAATGCCGCCTGGCCGGCCTGGAAAAAGAAGACTGCCAAGGAGCGCAGCGCCCTGCTGCGCCGCTGGTATGAGCTGATGCTGGCCAATGCCGACGACCTGGCCCTGATCATGACCGCCGAGCAAGGCAAGCCGCTGGCCGAGGCCCGTGGCGAGATCGGCTATGCCGCCTCCTTCATCGAATGGTTCGCCGAGGAAGGCAAGCGTACCTATGGCGACACCATCCCCTCGCCCTCGCCGACCAACCGCATCGTGGTCATCAAGGAAGCCATCGGTGTCTGCGCAGCGATCACGCCGTGGAATTTCCCGGCGGCGATGATCACCCGCAAGGCCGGCCCGGCGCTGGCGGCTGGCTGCCCGATGGTCTTGAAGCCAGCCGAAGCCACGCCCTTCTCGGCGCTGGCCCTGGCAGTGCTGGCCGAGCGCGCCGGCATCCCGGCAGGCGTGTTCAGCGTCGTCACCGGCACGCCCAAGGAGATCGGCGGCGAGATGACCTCCAACCCCATCGTGCGCAAGATCAGCTTCACCGGTTCCACCGGCGTGGGCAAACTGTTGATGCAGCAGAGTGCATCGAGCATCAAGAAGCTCTCGCTGGAACTGGGCGGCAATGCGCCCTTCATCGTGTTTGACGATGCCGACCTGGATGCCGCCGTGGAAGGCGCCATCGCCTCCAAGTACCGCAATGCCGGCCAGACCTGCGTATGCGCCAACCGTATCTACGTGCAGGATGGCGTCTATGACGCCTTTGCCGCCAAGCTGGTGGAAGCGGTCAAGAAACTGAAGGTGGGCGATGGCATGGAAAATGGCGTGACCCAAGGTCCGCTGATCAATGAACAAGCCGTCAAGAAGGTCGAGCAGCATGTGGCCGACGCCCTCGCCAAGGGTGCGCGCGTGCTGCTGGGTGGCAAGCGCCATGCCTTGGGTCATGGCTTCTTCGAACCCACCGTGCTGGCCGATGTGACCCCGGCCATGCAAGTGGCGCGCGAAGAAACCTTCGGGCCGATGGCGCCGCTGTTCCGCTTCAAGACCGATGACGAAGCCCTGGCCCTGGCCAACGACACCGAGTTCGGCCTGGCCAGCTACTTCTACTCACGCGACATCGGCCGCATCTGGCGCGTGGCCGAAGGCCTGGAGTCGGGCATGGTGGGCATCAACACCGGCCTCATTTCCAACGAAGTGGCACCGTTTGGCGGCGTGAAGCAATCGGGGCTGGGACGCGAGGGATCGCACTATGGCATCGATGATTATCTGGTGGTGAAGTATTTGTGCATGGGGGGAATCTGATCCCTTGACGCTGTATTGACTTACAGTACCGACCGCCACGGCGGTCGGCTTACCAGATGGTTTTGACGTGCGGATAAGCGCGAATCTTTTCGTCCTTGGTGACCAAGGGGATGGCAAATTTGCGCGCGGTCGCCACGATCATCCGGTCGGCTGGGTCTTTGTGGAATTCTCCAGGCAGGTTGACTGACTTGATCGAGATTTCCACATCCACCGGCACGATACGCACGGCCTCGATTTGCGCCACGGTGGACAGCCAACGCTCCACCTCCATCGACAGCACCAGTTTCTCGCGCTCGACAAGCATCGCGATTTCCCACGCGGAAATGGCCGAAACGACGATCTCCCCTCCCGCCAACTCCTGCTCGATCGCCTGCCGGGCCTTGCGACTTAAGGTGTCATCACCGCTGACCCACCAGACCAGTGCGTGCGTATCCAGAACGATCACTGCGCAGCCTCCCAATCCACATCGACAGGCTCGGTAGGGTCGTCATAACGCAACACGGAACCCGCAAGAATATCCAGCGGCTTACGATCAGCCTCCCGGAAAGGGCGTACCTCCAGAGTGGGCTTGCCATGATCGGTGACCACCACACTCTCGCCCGAGGCTTCCACCTGCCGGAAATATTCCAGGGCCTTGGCCTTGAACTCGGTCTTGGAAACTTGGTTGGCTTGCATTTTTCACCTCTTCATCAAAATACCGTCGGCGTTCATCATGGAACAAAATGACTATAACAACAAGTCATTTTATTTTACATGCGGAGATGCGCAGCAAACCATCCACATGGGCCATGTGCATTGATAAGAATTCCGAATGTGAAAGATTCAAAAAGCTAATTTTTTTTATGAGCACCGCAGTCGTATAACTCCAGTTCCCCTCACCTCAACATGCCTACCGGGAGACTGCACCGTGCCTACCACCCCACCCCGCCACCAGCCCGTGCGCGCCTCGCTGGCCGCCTTCGTCGGCACCATGATCGAATGGTACGACTTCTACATCTATGCCATGGCCTCGGCCCTGGTGTTCGGCAAGCTGTTCTTCCCGACCACCAACGGCTTCTACGGCACGCTGGCGTCCTTCGGCACCTTCGCCGTGGGCTTCCTGGCGCGGCCTTTGGGCGGGGCCGTGTTCGGGACCATCGGCGACCGCCTGGGACGCAAGAAATCGCTGGTCATCACGCTGTTGATGATGGGATCGGTGACGGTGGTCATCGGCCTGCTGCCGACCTATGCCAGCATCGGTGTCTGGGCGCCCATCGCCCTGGTGGCGCTACGCTTCATCCAGGGCATTGCGGTGGGCGGCGAATGGGGCGGGGCCGTGCTGATGGCCAGCGAACATTCGCCCGACCGCAGCCGCCGCACCTTCCTGGCCTCCTTCGCGCAACTGGGCAGCCCGGCCGGCCTGATCCTGGCCACCCTGATGTTCAAGCTGGTCAGCGGCCTGGACAATGCAATCTTCCTCGATTGGGGCTGGCGCCTGCCGTTCCTGATGAGCGCGCTGCTGCTGGTGGTGGGCTTTGCGATCCGGCTGTCGGTACAGGAGTCGCCCGATTTCCTGGACGAACAACAACGCCGCGCCAATGCGCCGCTGGCGGCCAAACCCGCCAGTGCACCACTGGCCGAGGTGCTGCGCGGCGCGCCCGGCCTGCTGGCGCTGGCCATCGGCGCCAACGTGCTGGGCATCGCCGGCTTCTACTTTACCAATACCTTCATGTTGGTCTACACCACGCAATACCTGCAATTGCAGCGCGGGCTGGTATTGAACGGTTGCTGGTGGTCTCGGTGAATGCAATCTTCATCACCCCGCTAGCCGCCCAT
>NZ_BADI01000398.1:0-6591 GCF_000333555.1 Herbaspirillum sp. B65
CCGGTGGAGGCAGCGGCGGCGGCAGCAGCAGTTCCAGTGGCAGCGCGGTGTCGGCCACAAATTCCCAGAACACCGGGGTCGCCTCGAAGCTGTCGGTCTACAGCGGCATTGAGAATGCCATCAAGGTCATGCTCTCACCCTATGGCAAGGTACTCGCATCGCCTGCCACAGGCGCCATCACGGTGGTTGATACGCCAGATTCCCTGGACAAGATCGCCGCCTACATCGATGGCGAGAACAAGGCCCTGTCACGGCAGATCGCCATCAATGTCACGGTACTTTCGGTGAGTCTGTCGCATTCCGACGAATACGGCATCAACTGGGGTGCGGTCTACAACAGCCTGAACCGGAACTTCGGCATCAGCAACAGCTTCACGCCAGCCTCGCCGGGTTCAGGCAATTTCACGGCAGGTATCGTCGGTTCGTCGAAGTTCTCCGGGACCACGGCGGTGATCGATGCCTTGTCTGAACAAGGCAAGGTGCGCCGCCAGACTACCGCTTCGGTGGTGACCCTGAACAACCAGCCGGTGCCGGTGCAGGTGGCGCGCCAGACCAGTTACCTGCAATCCTCGCAGACTTCGATCGTGGCCCAGGTCGGTACCACGACCACCCTGATCCCAGGGGTGGTGACGGCAGGCTTCAATATGAGCATCCTGCCGCACGTGCTGACCAATGGCACGGTGATGCTGCAGTTCTCTACCGACATCTCCACCCTGCGCGGCATCCGGCAGATCGAGAGCAATGGCAGCCGTATTGAATCCCCGGAGCTCGATACCCGTAATTTCCTGCAGCGCGTGGCAATGAAGTCCAACGAGACACTCATCATCAGCGGCTTTGAACAGACCGATGACAACCTCGATTACAAAGGGGTAGGGACGCCCAGGAATTTCCTGCTCGGTGGTGGCGTCAATGGCCAAAACAACAAGGAGATCATCGTCGTGCTCATTACGCCGGTGGCCATGGCTGCGATCTGAGGAATAGGAAACCGAGCCATGGCGAGCTATGTTACCCAGATAGAAAAGCACAGGTTCGTCTGTGGGCTTTTCTGGCAATCCCTGTCGCGTCCGCGCGAACTGAAGAAGGAGGCCATTGATCTCGGCCGCAAGATCGATTCCGATCTGCTGGTTATCCGCATGGACCATTCCACCGCCCAGGCTGGTTTTGCGCATAGTCGGGAGGGTGGGCGTTGCGGCATGTTCTCGCTGGCGGCGATCGTCTCCAAGACGCTGGCCATCGAGGGTGCCTTCTACGACGGCGAGCAGCAGGCGGTCCACAACTGGCTGGGGGCGTTCATGCTTCCGGACGGGAAATGGCTGTACCTTGCGGTGCGCGATGCCAACTTCCTGCCCAACGGCGACTTCGTGGGTGAGAAGGAAGAAGTACTCGACCGGCTGCACTCCGACTATGCGCTGGGTGGATGGAATGTGGTCATCGGCGAGCCGGAACTGGCCGATATGGGCTTCCACAATTTCAACGCCCGCACCATCGCCACCCTGATTCCGCGCAAGAAGGATGGCAGCATCCGCGTGCACAAGTGGTGGCGTCTGTATCAGATCGATGGTCTGCCATCCTGGTTGCCCACCGCGCTGGGCGTCGCCGCGGTCCTGTTGGTGGCCGCGGGCGGATGGCTAGCCTGGCGTTATTACCAGCAAAAGCAGGTCGAACGCGAAAGTGAACTGGCCATCGCGCGAGCACGCGAGCAGATACAGCGCGAGGCGTCGGCCGCCGCGCATCCGTGGTCGCATATACCACTGCCCGTGTTGATGGTGAAGACCTGTATGGACCGGTTCGATCATCTGACCGCCGGTGGTTGGCAGCTGGATAGCTATCTCTGCACGCCGGAACGTCAGAGTTACAGCTGGCTGCGCGGCGACTCGACGATTGCGCTGCTGCGAGCCCAGGTGCCGGAAGCAATGATCGATGCCAGCGGCGACAAGGCCAGCTATGTCCGCGCGCTGACGATGGCCAGCGGTGACAACGACGTATTGGGCGAGGCGCAGCCGACCCTGGAAGGATTGATGTCACGCTTCCAAGCCATTGGTCTACTCATGAAGCTGAGCGCGGTACCTCCGCTGAAGCTACAGGCACAGCAACAGCAGTGGCAACCCGGATGGCGCTCTTTTCTGTTTTCCATCAATGCACATGGCATGGCGCCCGCCGACATTGCCAACATGCTCAGCCGCCCGGGCGTCCGGGTAGAAAAACTTGTTTATCACGGGGCCGAGTGGTCCCTGGAGGGAACGATCTATGCAAAATAAATTCGCGCTGATCTGGGTCGCGGCCACGGCCTTGCATGTTGTGTCGGCTTCGGCTGAAAACATTTCCGAGAGCTTCACACGGATCGAGGCCGAAACCCTGGTGCTGAAGGCCCGCGAACGACAGCTGGAAATCCAGTCAACATCGTCACGCGACAAAACAAGATCGCCGTCAAGCAGAACATGACCACGGCCATCACCCAGCCCGTTGTGGTGGGCGATCNGGTAATCGTGNNCATGAAAGGCGTGGGCACCAAGATCTTCGCCACCCTGCAGCTCAGCGATGGCAGTGTGGTCGATGTTCAGCAGGGTGACACCTTGTCCAATGGCATGAAGGTGGTCTCGGTGACGCCACGCGAGGTCGTGGTGATGTCCAAGTCAAATCAGCGCATCCGTTTGGGAACCTATGTACAACAGAACGTGGGCTTCAATAGCGGTTTCACGGGTACGGCACTGGGCCTGCCCGCTGTGCCAACACGGAGTGCCGCCCGATGATCCAACATGCCGAACGGCAGGAGGGAAAAGCGGTGGGTAAGGGGCAGGCCACACTTGGACTCGACGATCTGCAAGCCCTGTGTGGACTGGGCATCCTCAGCAATTCCGGCAGCCTGGAGGCCAGGCCGGAAGAAAAAAAGCTGCTTTGCCTGCTGGGCGACGGCCGCCTGCTGGTGGTCGCCGGACAGGCATTTAATCCTCATGTGCTGTCCTATCGCGGGCGCCTGGAACGCATGGGTCACCCCTTCAGGGAGGTCCAGGCCAGCATCGAGCTGATCCGGCGCATCAACAGCAACGGATTGCCGATCCAGGCCGAGCGCAATCAGGAACATTCGATGATGCAGGTCACGGCCAAGGAGATGCTCAACAAGGCCTGCAGGGTGCGTGCCTCGGACATTCACTTGCGGGTGCGGAAGAATTGCACGGAGATCTATTTCCGCATTCACAACGATCTGTTGCCAGTGGGAGGACAGACCCGTGAATACGGCGAGCGGCTGTTGGCCACCTTGTATGGTGCCATGACCTCGGTCTCGGACAGTTCCTACAAACCGACCGAACGCCAGGACGCCAGCATCGCCGATCGCGACAAGTTGCCACCGGAACTGTATGGCGTGCGCATCGCCACCGTGCCGACCAATGAGGGCAGCCTGATGGTACTGCGGCTGCTGTACAACGACGTGGGCGAGAACCTGGACCTGGGCTCGCTGGGGTTTTCCGCCCAGCAGGTGAGCGATCTGCAACGTCTCAAGGAGCAGCCCATCGGCATGAACATCATCAGCGGGCCCACTGGTTCGGGCAAGTCGACCACGCTGCAGCGCGTGCTCAATGGGCAGATCCTTGAAGGCGAAGGGAAACTGCACGTATTGACCATCGAGGATCCGGTCGAATATCCGATCGAGGGCGCGGTCCAGACCACGGTAACCAATGCGCATACCGAAGAGGAACGCTCGCGCCTGTTCTCGGCTGCCATCTCCAATGCCATGCGGCTCGATCCAGACACCATCATGATCGGCGAGATCCGTGATCGGGCCTCGGCGCAGAATGCCTTGCGCGCCTCGATGACGGGCCACCAGATCTGGACCACTCTGCATGCCAACAGTGCGCTGGCCATCGTT
Organism: Herbaspirillum sp. B65; assembly: GCF_000333555.1. Taxonomy (NCBI): domain Bacteria; kingdom Pseudomonadati; phylum Pseudomonadota; class Betaproteobacteria; order Burkholderiales; family Oxalobacteraceae; genus Herbaspirillum; species Herbaspirillum sp. B65. Next base: position 3,866 of record NZ_BADI01000398.1, read on the forward strand.
GACCGTCTCATCGACCTTGGCTTGCAGCAGAGCCTGGTCCTAGATCACACCGTCATTACCGGCCTGATCAGCCAGCGCCTGGTCAAGCAACTGTGCCCCCATTGCAAGAGGCCGCTGCTAGCGCATCTGGATCAGGTGCCGGCGGCCTTGCTGGCGCGCTTGCGTCAGGTGATTCCTGACCGCCTGCAAGATGTCTGCATCTCTGGCCCGGGCTGCGAGTTCTGCTCGCATCGCGGCACCATCGGACGCACCGTCGTGGCGGAGGTCATCGTGCCCGACGAGAGCTTCTTCCGCCATTTGCGGATGGGAGAAAAATGTCAGGCCTGGCGCTACTGGAAGGAATCCCTGGGTGGCCGGAGCATCGTCGATCACGCCCTCGACAAGGTGGTGGCCGGCTTGATTGATCCGGCCATGGCGGAAAAGGTGGTCGGTCACTTCCAGGGGCCCGTGGCGGCCTCCGTGCATCACCTACATGTGGTGGAGGCCGATGGTGCTGCGTGATCTCAATCGCTGGTGGGCTCGGACCCAATTCACGGCCACGGTCAGGTTAAGCCTGTATCGCAAGATCGCCAAGATGCTATCCCACGGTCTACCCTTGCTGAAGATCCTGGAGGAGTTGCGCGACCGCGCCTCCGAAGATGGCAAGAAGCCCTACGAGCCACTGGCCATCGTACTGGACGACTGCCGACGCATGGTACAGAACGGTCGCCTGCTGGCCGAGGGCCTGGACTGGTGGGTGCCGCGCTCGGAGCAGATGATCATCATGGCCGGAGAACAGTCCNGGCAGCTGGAGCATACGCTCATGGCCGTGGTGGGTGTGGTCCCAGGCAGCAAGAAGCTCCAGGGCGTGATCCTTGGCGGGCTGGCCTATCCGCTCTCAGTTCTGGCGTTGGTGATCGTCTACATCTACCTGTTCGGGACCCGGGTCATTCCCGAGTTCACCCGCATGATCGATCCTTCCGGCTGGCATGGTGCGGCCAGGTCGCTGTACCTGATGTCGGTGTGGGTTCAGCACTGGATGGCCTACGCCGTGCTTGGCTTGCTGGTACTGCTGGTAGTCCTGATGCTGTCGATGAGCCGCTGGACCGGTTCGCTGCGCATCGTGGCGGACCGGCTGCCGCCTTATTCGATCTACCGTTTGATGGTCGGATGCGGATTCCTCACGGCGTTTTCTGCCTTGCAGTCAGCCGGGGTGACGGTAGAAAAGTCCCTGCTGCGGCTTTCGGCGATGGCGCAACCCTGGCTGCGCGAACGCCTGGACGGCGCCTTGCTGGGGGTGCGCTCGGGGCTTAACTGCGGCGAGGCGCTGCGCAATGCAGGGTATCAGTTCCCGTCCAAGGAAGTTATTGATGATCTGTGCGTCTATGCGGAATACAAAGGATTCGCCGAAGCGCTCAAGCTTCTGGCAGATGAATGGATGGAGCAGGGCGTGGAGGCCATCTCGCTGAGGATGAAGGTATTGAACGGTTTTTCCATCATTACCCTGGCCTTGGTGATTGGCTGGCTCGTGACCGGGTTTTTCGGCATCCAGCAGGAAATTGCAGCACTAACGCGAAGTGTCCATTGAACAACCAGACAAGGAAAGCATGATGAAAGGCAAACACATCCATAGTAGAAAAGACCATCTGGCCATCCGTTCGGATAGCCTACTGGCGCGGCAGCAAGGGGCGTCGCTGCTGGAAGGCATTGCATACCTTGGCATTGCGGCCATCGTAGTACTGGGCGCGGTCTCGTTGCTGACCGGTGCCTTCGGCAGTGCCAAGGCCAACCAGATGACCGAAGAGGTAGTCGCCATTCGGACCGCCGTCAGAAAGCTCTATATCGGCCAAAGCTACCCGACTTCCTCGCTGGTGCCCAGCCTGCTGCTGGCCAACGCGATTCCCAACACCCTGGCACGACCAACCAACAGCACCCTGAGCAACAGCTGGGGCGGGGCAGTGACGATTGTTGGAACCACGACGGGCTTTACCATCACCTACAACGCAGTACCACAGGATGTCTGCGTGAGCATGATCAGCGGTGCCAGCGGCTGGACCCAGATCGACCAGGGCGGCAACAATCCGATCACCAGCTTCCCGGCGACGGTGAGCAACGCCAATTCGCTGTGCTCGGTCAATTCGGCCGCTGGCAATGCAGTGACCTTTACGGCGTCCTGAAAGCCGCTGCTGAACATACCTTCATCGAAGCGAATGGTACGACCGCCGGGTTGATGCATGAACGCAGCACGACCCGGTGGCAACGATGTCGACCAAGGAAAGGAACGAGCGATGTGGGGCCTCATCGTGGCACTGGTAATGATCGCGGCTGGTGGGTTTTACTCCAGCACCAGCAGCCAGGCACTGGCCGTGGTTCAGTCCAATTCTGGCCGGGAGGTGGCAGCAGAGATGGCGCTGTACCGGCAGGCTGTCATCGACTATTTCAGCGCCCACGACTTGCGTGGAACCAGCGTGTCCATCGAAGCTCTCAAGAGCGCCAAAGCCTTACCGAGCTGGTCGGTGCTCTATCAGCAAAGTGATCGTCTGATCTGGGACAACTACCGAGACCAGGACGGGATCATCTATATCTACGCCACCGCGCTGCCCTCGACAAACATTACTGCCGATCTCAACCAGCTCTCCGGCAATTCCCTGCTGGTCGGCGTCTATCGACACGGCAAGAGCACACTGCAATCAGGCATCTTCGGCGATACCGGAATTCCGGTCGCGGCACTGGCAGGCAGAGGCATT
>NZ_BADI01000397.1:0-2151 GCF_000333555.1 Herbaspirillum sp. B65
CCCCGAGATCGGGGTGGTGATGACTTCATCGCCCGGGCCGATGCCGGCGATGCGCAAGGCGATTTCCATGGTGCAGGTGCCGGAATTGAAGGTACGCACGATGCGCCCGCCGAGGTAGTCCGACAAGGCCTTTTCGAAGGCCTGCACCTTGGGCCCACTGGTGATCCAGCCTGAGCGCAGCACCTCGCCGACGGCGGTGATGGTGGCTTCATCGATGGTGGGTTTGGCAAACGGCAGGAAAGGCAGGCTCATGGTGGCATCCGGTCAAACGGTATTGAAGGAGGAGGGCCGGCGCAGCAGGCGGCGCGGCCGTTGCCGGTGCGCCGGGCGCACGGGCAACTCGTTATTGTAAATCAGCTTCTGGTCAGCAAGACCACGCCGACGATGATCACGCCAATGGCCACCAGGCGCTGCAGGGAGACCGCCTCGCCCAGGAAGTACCAGGCGCCGATGGCGTTGATGATGTAGCCCAGCGATAGCAACGGGTAGGCGATGGTGACGTCGACCCGCGACAGGCCGATGATCCACACCCCCACCGAGATCACGTAGCAGGACAGGCCGCCGATGATGGGCAATTGGGTGGCCAGCTTGATGCCGGTGGAAAACCAGTTCTCGGCCGTGAGGTGGATGGCGCCCACCGCATTGGTGCCGGCCTTGAGCAGCAACTGGGCCACAGCGTTCAGACAAATGCCGATGAAGATGAAGCCGAAGGTGGTCAGGTTCATTGGGCCGCCTTCTTTTCGGCTGCGGCCGGTGTGGCCGGCTGCGGATCATTGGCCACGATCACGCGGCGCGGGTCCTGGCCGATCAGGCGCATGGGCAGCTTGCGCTGTACCAGTTGCTGATAGATGGTGGGATCGATGATGGCGATATCCTTCTTGCCAGCCGCATGGTCGGCCACCCACTGTGCCACGAAGGCATCGATGGTCGGCAGCCACAACTGTGGCTCTTGCTTGAGGCCGAATTCCATTTCATCGGCGTGCTCGACCAGGATCATGGTGCGGCGCAGGTAGAAGGGCAGCGCCTGTTCGTAGCGGCCGACCAGGTAGATCGGGGTCTCCGGCTTCAATTCGGCCTGCAAAGCCGGCACGTAGTCCACGCCAGCGGAATAGCGGCCTTGCGGATCATGGCCCAGCATCAGCAACTGGCCGGCCACGAAGGCGGTGGTGGCCAGTGCCGTCACGGCCCAGTCCTTGTGCTGGCGCGCCAGGCGGATGGCGGCGATGCCACCGATGAAGAAGATCAGCGCCCCGGCATACAGGTAGGGGATGTGGGCCTGGATCAGCGGCAGCGAATAGGCATCCTTGGCCAGCTCGGGCACGCGCGGAATGAAGGCCAGCGCCACCGCCGAGGGCAGCGCCACCAGCGAACCGGCCCAGGCCAGCGCCTTGTAGTCGGCTTCTTCCAGGTAGCAGGCAATGAGCAACGCCAGCGCCGGGAAGATCGGCAGAATATAGGAGGGCAGCTTGGAGTCCGAGATGCTGAAGAACACGAAGATGAACACTGCCCACACCAGCAGCAGCCGCTTGGGCTGGAAGCGGCCACCGTTCAAGCTGTTGTAGCCGGCCGTGTCGCGCTGTTCGCGAGTGCCTTTCCACAGGCTCTGGAAGAACACGCCCAGCCAGGGAATGATGCCCAGCACCAGGATGGGAATGAAGTAGTACCACGGGCCGGTGCGGCTATGGATCTTGGTGGTGAAGCGCTGGAAATGCTCGTGGATGAAGAAGAATTGCGGGAATTCCGGGTTGCGCAGCGACACTGCCACGAACCACGGGGTGCAGATGGCAAAGAACAGCAGCAGGCCCTTGACCAGGTGCAGTCGCTTCCAGATCGCCCAGTCGCGCGCAAAGAGCGTATAGAGCACCAGTACCGCGCCCGGCAGGACGATGCCGATCAAGCCCTTGGACAGTACCGCCAGCGCCATGCCGGCCCAGCACAACAGCATCCAGTTGCGCTGGCCTTCACGCGAGACGCCATCGCGCTGCGCCATCAAGAGCGCGCACAGGGCGATGGTCATCATGCCCGACAGGCCCATGTCCAGCGTATTGATGTGGCCCATGCCGGCCCAGAAGAAGCTGGAGGCCAGCACCAGCGCGGCATAGAAGCCGACGCGGCCATGAAGACGCGGCTGCCGGATAGGCCCCAGGCCGA
>NZ_BADI01000396.1:0-1493 GCF_000333555.1 Herbaspirillum sp. B65
AGCCGGCCTGGAGGTTCCGGCCGGGTTTGACCTCTCATCCGAATTTCAAGGGAGAGCCCATGAGCGCCCCGTCTTCCCCCGTTCCGGTGTCCTTCAAGGTCCGCAAGCTTTCGCGCGTGGTCGAAGTCGAGTTCGACGATGGCGTGATGTTTTCGTTGCCCTTCGAACTGATGCGCGTCTATTCGCCCTCGGCTGAAGTGCGTGGCCACGGACCGGGCCAGGAAGTGCTGCAGACCGGTAAGCGCGAGGTGGAGATCCACGGCATCGAACCGGTCGGCAACTATGGCGTGAAGCCACTGTTTTCCGATGGTCACGCCAGCGGCATCTTTACCTGGGATTACCTCTACCAGCTCGGCCGTGACCAGGCCGCGATGTGGGAAGCCTATCTGCAAAAACTGGAGGCCGCAGGTTTCACGCGTGACAGTGGACGCGATCACCAGGCCGAGGCGAGCGCCGGTCACGGCTGCGGTCATTCGCACTGAAGCTCAGCGCCTCCTGCTGATCCAGGGCAAGCCCTGCGCGGGCCCGTCTCTTATAATGTCGTCTTCATCGTTACAGGCCCAGCCATGACCAACACCACCCATTTCGGTTACGAAACCGTCAAAGAAGAAGAGAAGGTCCGCAAGGTCGCGGAAGTGTTCCACTCCGTCGCCGCCAAGTACGACGTGATGAACGACTTCATGTCGGCGGGCCTGCATCGCATCTGGAAAGCCTTCACCATTGCCCAGGCCGGCGTGCGTCCGGGTTTCAAGGTGCTCGATATCGCCGGCGGCACCGGTGACCTCTCCAAGGTCTTCGCCAAGCAGGCGGGCCCCAGCGGCGAAGTCTGGCTCACCGACATCAACGAATCCATGCTGCGCGTGGGTCGTGATCGCCTGCTCAACAAGGGCATCGTCACCCCCACCATGCTGTGCGATGCCGAGAAGCTGCCCTTCCCGGACAATTACTTCGACCGCGTGTCGGTGGCCTTCGGCCTGCGCAACATGACCCACAAGGATGCCGCGCTGGCCGAGATGCGCCGCGTGTTGAAGCCGGGCGGCAAGTTGCTGGTGCTGGAATTCTCCAAGGTCTGGGAGCCACTCAAGAAACCCTATGACGTCTATTCCTTCTCGGTCCTGCCGTGGCTGGGCAAGAAGGTCGCCAATGACGCCGACAGCTATCGCTACCTGGCCGAATCGATCCGTATGCACCCTGATCAGGAAACCCTGAAGCAGATGATGGAACAGGTCGGTCTGGAGCGCGTGCAGTATTTCAACCTGACCGCTGGTGTGGCTGCACTGCATACCGGCATTAAGATGTAAGCAATGCTGGCTGTGGCGGCATTAAGGCTGGCTTAAGTCTGCCTGACCACAATGGCCGCACTGAAACGATGGGCAGGCTTTCCCTCCAGGCGTCTCGTCGTTTCGGCATCATCCACAAGAGGTAAGCCCATGAAAAAAATCCTGCTCGCACTGCTGCTGGCGATGACCTCGCTATCACTCCTCATTTCCCGC
>NZ_BADI01000395.1:0-5540 GCF_000333555.1 Herbaspirillum sp. B65
TCTTGATCTGCTTGGGCAGCAGGTAGCGCTGTGCAATGCTGGTCTTCTCATCCTCGGTGTACCCCGACAGGCGGATCACTTCCATCCGGTCCAGCAGAGCCGGCGGGATGTTGAAGGAGTTAGAAGTCGCCACAAACATCACGTCCGACAAGTCGAAATCGACTTCGATGTAGTGGTCGGAGAAGGTGTGGTTCTGCTCCGGGTCCAGCACTTCCAGCAGCGCCGACGACGGATCGCCACGGAAATCCATGCCCAGCTTGTCGATTTCATCAAGCAGGAACAGCGGATTGCGCACGCCCACCTTGGACAGGCTTTGCAGGATCTTGCCCGGCATGGAACCGATGTAGGTACGACGGTGGCCGCGGATCTCGGCCTCGTCACGCACGCCACCCAGTGCCATGCGCACGAACTTGCGGTTCGTCGCACGGGCAATCGACTGGCCCAGCGAGGTCTTACCCACGCCCGGGGGACCGACGAAGCACAGGATCGGCGCCTTCAGCTTGTCCACGCGTTGCTGCACGGCGAGGTATTCCAGGATGCGTTCCTTGACCTTTTCCAGGCCGTAGTGATCACCTTCCAAGACCTTCTCGGCATTGGGCAGGTCGTTGTTAACCTTGGACTTCTTCTTCCAGGGCAGCGCGACCAGAGTGTCGATGTAGTTGCGCACCACGGTGGCTTCAGCCGACATGGGCGACATCAACTTCAGTTTCTTCAGCTCGGACTGGGCCTTTTCCAGGGCTTCCTTGGGCATCTTGGCGGCCAGGATCTTCTTTTCCAGCTCTTCCAGATCGGCGCCGTCTTCGCCTTCACCCAATTCCTTCTGGATGGCCTTGACCTGCTCGTTCAGGTAGTACTCGCGCTGCGACTTTTCCATCTGGCGCTTGACGCGGCCACGGATGCGCTTTTCCACCTGGAGGATGTCCAGTTCGCCTTCCAATTGGCCCAGCAGATGTTCATAACGCTTGGCGACGTTGAAGATTTCCAGGATCACCTGCTTCTGCTCCAGCTTCAGGGGCAGATGGGCGGCGATGGTATCGGCCAAGCGACCGGCATCATCGATGCCGGCCAGCGAGGTCAGGATCTCAGGCGGGATCTTCTTGTTCAGTTTCACGTACTGGTCGAACTGCTGCACGATGGTGCGGCGCATGGCTTCGACTTCCGCATCGTCGCCCTGCTCGGATTCGACCGGGGTCAGGTCGGCGACGAAGTGGGTTTCCAGTTCGCTGATGTGGTGGATGCGTGCGCGCTGCGCGCCTTCGACCAGTACCTTCACGGTACCGTCGGGCAGCTTCAGCATCTGCAGAATGTTGGCCACGCAGCCGATTTCGTAGATATCCTCGGCCGAGGGTTCATCCTTGGCAGCGGCCTTCTGGGCGGCCAGCATGATGCTCTTGCCTTGCTCCATGGCCGCTTCCAGCGCCTTGATCGACTTCGGGCGGCCGACGAAGAGCGGAATCACCATATGCGGGAAGACAACCACATCCCGTAAGGGCAACAGCGGCAATTGCGATTGTTCTGTGAGTATAGGAGTCGTCATGGCGGGCCTTATCAATAAGTACTGTGAATGATGTTGGCACGAGTGACCAAAACACAAGTCCGGCAGACTAAATATTCACCGGCTGCGCGTTGTCATGATCGCAACAAAATAAAAAAAGCCACACGCGAAGCTAGCTCCGGGTGGCTTTTCGATGGAAGCCAGTTCATGTGCGCCGGTTTATTTTACCGTGTTTGCGGTGACCGGACTTCGGGTGGCTTCTTACTACCGGAAAATCACCCCGATGATCGGGGGCGATTTTCCTGTTCCTTGCAGGTGCCGGGCAATCAGCCGCCCGACACCTTGGGCTGGTCGTGATAGATCAGCAGCGGCTTGGCGCCATTGGTGATGGTGTTTTCATCGACCACCACCTTGGCCACGTTTTGCTCGCTGGGCAGTTCATACATCACGTCCAGCAGTGCGTGCTCCAGGATGGAACGCAGGCCGCGCGCGCCGGTCTTGCGCGCCAGTGCCTTCTTGGCGATGGCGTGCATGGCGGCCGGACGGATTTCCAGCTCGGCGCCTTCCATCTGCAGCAGCTTGGCGTATTGCTTGATGAGCGCGTTCTTGGGCTCGATCAGGATCTGGATCAGGGCTTCTTCATCCAGTTCGTTCAAGGTGGCGATCACCGGCAGACGGCCGACCAGTTCCGGGATCAGGCCGAACTTGACCAGATCTTCCGGTTCAGCGTTCAACAGCACTTCCGAATTGCTCTTCTGGGACTGGCTCTTGACGCTGGCCGAAAAACCGATGCCGCTCTTCTCGGAACGCTCGGAGATGATCTTGGCCAGGCCATCGAAGGCACCGCCGCAGATGAACATGATGTTGGTCGTGTCGATCTGCACGAAGTCCTGATTCGGATGCTTGCGGCCGCCTTGCGGAGGCACCGATGCCATGGTGCCTTCGATCAGCTTCAGCAAGGCCTGCTGAACGCCTTCACCCGACACGTCACGGGTGATCGACGGGTTATCCGACTTGCGGGAAATCTTGTCGATCTCGTCGATATAGACGATGCCCTTCTGGGCTTTCTCGACTTCGTAATTGCAGTTCTGCAGCAGCTTCTGGATGATGTTTTCCACGTCCTCGCCGACATAGCCGGCTTCGGTCAACGTGGTCGCGTCAGCGATCACGAAGGGAACGTTGAGCATCCGCGCCAGGGTCTGCGCCAGGAGCGTCTTGCCGGAACCGGTGGGGCCGACCAGCAGGATGTTGCTCTTGGCCAGCTCGACATCATCCTTCTTGCCGAGGTGCTTCAGGCGCTTGTAGTGGTTGTAGACCGCCACCGACAGGATGCGCTTGGCCGTAGCCTGTCCGATCACGTACTGATCCAGCAGGTCGGTGATTTCCTGCGGGGTCGGCAAATCCGACTTGGCGCCGGTCACGCTTTCCACGCTGGCGGCTTCATCACGGATGATGTCATTGCACAGGTCGATGCATTCGTCGCAGATGAAGACCGAAGGACCGGCGATGAGCTTCTTGACTTCATGCTGGCTCTTGCCGCAGAAAGAGCAGTAAAGCAGTTTTTCGCCGCTGGAAAGATTTTTTCTCGGACATAGAGCTACTAGAGTTAAAGTTACGACCCGATCATACCCGTGAAATCCGGATTCGTCACGGCCTGGTCATTTTTGCTGTCCCGAAATACCCCCAAGGAACTGCCGTATGACCTTTATATGCCAGCACAGGTGCCATTTATCAAGCAAACAGAGCCAGAAAAGCCGCTCTGTGCCATTTTCGTCAAAATTTGCATAAAAAAAGCCCGAACGATTACGGTTCGGGCTTCTTCCCGGCGTTTTGCAACGCCGCAATACGACAAACTCAAGCGCGCTGGGTCAGCACCTGGTCGATCAGGCCATATTCCGCGGCGGCCTCGGCCGACATGAAATTGTCGCGATCGGTATCCTTGCTGATCTGCTCGACCGTGCGGCCGGTCTTTTCAGCGAGGATGGTGTTCAGACGTTCACGCAGGTACAGGATTTCACGTGCCTGGATCTCGATATCCGATGCCTGGCCTTGGGCGCCGCCCAGAGGCTGGTGAATCATGATGCGCGAGTTCGGCAGCGAGAAACGCTTGCCCTTGGCGCCAGCGGCCAGCAGGAAGGCGCCCATGGAGGCGGCCAGACCCGTGCACAACGTCGACACCTGCGGCTTGATGAACTGCATGGTGTCGAAGATCGCCATGCCGGCCGAAACCGAACCGCCAGGCGAATTGATGTACAAGGAAATGTCCTTGTCCGGGTTTTCGCTTTCCAGGAACAGCAGCTGGGCCACGATCAGGTTGGCCATCGCATCATTGACCGGTCCGACCAGGAAAATGATGCGTTCCTTCAGCAGACGCGAATAGATGTCGTAGGCGCGTTCGCCACGGCCACTCTGTTCGATCACCATCGGCACCATGCCGAGCATTTGGGTATCCAGTGCAGATTGCTTCATCAGACCAGTCATGTATGCATCCTAAGCGTAAGAGTTTTCTGATACTACTAGAGAAAACCGGATTACGCTGCGCCTGATTTACCCATCAGTTCGTCGANCGAAACCGGCTTTTCCGAGACCTTGGCCTTGCCGAGGACGTAGTTGACGACGTTTTCTTCCAAAACAAGAGCTTCGACTTCGGCCAGACGGCGACGGTCGGAGAAGTAGTACTTCAGCACTTGTTGCGGATCTTCGTAGCTCTGGGCGAAGTCCTCGATCTGGGCCTTGACCTGTTCTTCGGTGGCTTCCAGCTTGTTCTGCTTGACCACTTCAGCCAGGATCAGACCCAGGCGCACGCGGCGCTCGGCCTGGGCGGTGAACAGTTCCTTGGGCAGTTGCATACCCTTGGGATCCATGCCGCGCTGGGCCATGTCCTGACGCGCCATTTCGGACAGACGCTCGACGTCCTGGTCGATCAGGGCCTTGGGCACTTCCAGTTCGGACGCCTTGATCAGGGCGTTCATCACGCTGTCCTTGGTCTTGGCCTTGGTGCGGGCGGTGACTTCGCGCTCCAGGTTCTTCTTGATGTCTTCGCGCATCTTGGTCAGATCGCCGTCTTCGATGCCCAGCGATTGGGCGAAGGCGGCATCGACTTCAGGCATGTGCGCCCATTCGATCTTCTTGACGGTGATGGTGAATTCAGCGGTCTTGCCGGCCACATCCTTGCCGTGGTAATCCTCGGGGAAGGCCAGCGGGAAGGTCTTGGCTTCGCCGACCTTCAAGCCGATGGTCGCGGCTTCGAATTCCGGCAACATGCGGCCTTCGCCCAATACGAACGGGAAGGCATCGGCCTTGCCGCCCTGGAATTCCACGCCGTCGATCTTGCCCACGAAGTCCACGGTCACGCGGTCGCCGTTCTGGGCCGACTGGTCGGCACCACCGTCGCCGTGCGCGCCTTGCTCGCCCTTGACGTGGTAGTGCACGCGCTGCTTGCGCAGGATGTCGATGGTCTTGTCGATTTCAGCGTCGGACACCGATGCGGTGGTCTTCTCGACTTCGGCGCCGGACAGGTCGCCCAGGGTCACTTCCGGGTAGACTTCGAAGGTGGCGTCGAAGGCCAGCTTGCCTTCACCGGCTTCTTCGCTGGTCTTGGGTTCGATGCGGGGGAAGCCTGCCACGCGCAGGTTGTTTTCGACAGCGGCGTCGTTGAAGGCACGACCGACCTTGTCGTTCAGGACTTCGGTTTCGACCTGGTAGCCGAACTGGGCGGCAACCATCTTCATCGGCACTTTACCCGGACGGAAACCCGGCGCCTTGGCGGTACGGGCACGCACCTTCAGGCGCTTTTCCACTTCAGCCTGAACATCGGCCAGCGGGAAAGACAGGGTCATACGACGTTCGAGTTTGCTCAGGGTTTCGACTGCAGTTGCCATTTAAATCGTCCAAATGTTAAGAATTCCGTAAGCCGGAGCACGCTGCTTTTCCCCCAATCGATTGACTGCAGACGAAAAGCGCCCTGCCCGGCCGCGCTAAAGCTCGCTATTCTATACGCAAAAAGCGCCCCGAGTCCAAAATTGGGCTGCCCTCGCCACAACCG
>NZ_BADI01000394.1:0-1078 GCF_000333555.1 Herbaspirillum sp. B65
TCACTGACTACCGCTCCTAAACTGGTCATGACTGCAAATTGCTGGTGGGCGCTGAGAGGCTCGAACTCCCGACCTAAGCCTTGTAAGGGCTCCGCTCTACCAACTGAGCTAAGCGCCCCGGCAAACTTGACAGTCTCGTTGCTGGCTTTTACTTACCGCTGCAACGAAAGAACATTATTTTATAGCATCTTTTAAAGCTTTGCCAGCTTTAAATTTAGGAACTTTCGAGGCCTTGATCTTGATAGCGGCTCCCGTCTGCGGATTACGTCCCGCGCGCGCGGCACGCTTGCCCACGGCGAAGGTGCCGAAGCCCACCAGGGTCACCGTGCCATTCTTCTTCAACGTGGTCGTCACTGCACCGATGAATGCGTCTACTGCACGTCCCGCCGCTGCCTTGGAAATATCCGCCGCACCGGCAATGTGTTCAACCAGTTCGCCTTTATTCACTTACGCCCCTTGAATGAGTATTTGCTTGGTTTTTGATATCAAGCGACAGCGCCCGGACTCGGCCACGTGACACCGTGATAGAGCCTTCCTCACCATCACTTGCCCGGCGGAAAAAATTCCGCAGCGGCTATTAAACAGGCCGCCTGTCGGCGGTGTCAAGCCGCGTGGCACACTTGCGGCGATTTTCAGTGAAGCTTTCTGCGTCATTCTCACAGCCTGAAATACGAAGCTGCGAGCCATAAAAAAAGCGCCTCTTGCGAGGCGCTTTTCAACGCTTGGATTCGGATTAGACCAGCCGGATCAGTGCTTCACCACCGGATCGGTCGCACCTTCCTTGGGTGCCACTGCAGCCTCGACGATGGCTTCGTCTTCGCTCAGCGGGACCGGTTGGCGCTCCAGGGCGACTTCCAGGACCTTGTCGATCCAGCGCACCGGGATGATTTCCAGCTTGTTCTTGACGTTGTCCGGAATCTCGGCCAGATCCTTCACATTCTGCTCAGGAATCAACACGGTCTTGATGCCGCCGCGATGCGCCGCCAACAGCTTTTTCCTTCAGACCGCCGATGGGCAGCACTTCGCCGCGCAGCGTGATCTCACCGGTCATCGCCACATCAGCACGCACCGGAATGCC
>NZ_BADI01000393.1:0-1974 GCF_000333555.1 Herbaspirillum sp. B65
CGATTCCGCGCATGGGTATAGTCGGCAAACAGCACCAGCGCCGCCAGCCCGGCCGAACCGATGGCATAGCCCTTGGTGACGGCCATCGTAGGCGGCCACCGTTTCGATGCGGTCGGCCACCAGCACGCGCTTGGCCGAGAGCACCGCGACGCGGTCGCAGATGGCGTAGAGGGTATCGAGGTCGTGCGTGACCAGGAATACGGTCAGCCCCAGCGCATCGCGCAGGGTCAGGATCAGGCGGTCGAAGGCGGCGGCGCTGATGGGGTCCAGTCCGGCCGTGGGTTCGTCCAGGAACAGGATGTCCGGGTCCAGCGCCAGGGCGCGGGCCAGCGCGGCGCGCTTGATCATGCCGCCCGAGAGCGCGGCCGGATACTTGTCGCCGGCGGCAATGGGCAGGCCCGCCAAGGCCAGCTTCATGGCCGACACGCCACGCGCTTCCTCGGCATTGAGGCCGCCGTATTCGGTCAGGGGCAGGGCGATGTTTTCCAGTACGGTCAAGGAAGAGAACAGCGCGCCCTGCTGGAACAGCACGCCGAAGCGTCGCTCATAACGCGAGCGCACTTCGCTGGACAAGGCCGACAGGTCTTGCCCGAACACTTTTACCTGCCCGGCAGCCGGGCGCTGCAAGCCGACGATACTGCGCAGCAGGACCGACTTGCCGGTGCCGGAGCCGCCCACCACGCCCAGGATTTCGCCGCGTCGCACCTGCAACGCCAACTGGTCGTGCACCACCTGTGCGCCGAACTGGTTGCGCAGGCCGCGCACGTCGATGATGTTGTCGACGGTGCTGTCGGTGTTGTTGGTGTCATTGGTGGCGTTTGCGTTCACCATCCCATCTCCATGAAGAACAGGGCCGCCAGCGCATCGAGCAGGATCACCACGAAGATCGACTGCACCACGCTGGAGGTGGTGTGTTCGCCCACCGACTGGGCGCTGCCGCTGACCTTGAAGCCCTCGTTGCAACCGATGAGCGCGATCACGAAGGCAAACAGCGGTGCCTTGACCATGCCCAGCACGAAGTGGCGTATGCCCACGTCCTGCTGTACCAGCGACAGGAACATGGTCGGGCTGATGTCCAGCGATAGCGCACACACCATGGCCCCGCCCAGCAGACCCGACATCATGCCGATGAAGGTCAGCAGCGGCATGGATACCAGCAGGGCCAGGAGGCGCGGCAGCACCAGCAGGTTGACCGGGTCCAGGCCGAGGGCGCGGATGGCATCGATTTCTTCATTGGCCTTCATCGAGCCGATCTGCGCCGTAAAGGAACTGGCGGTGCGCCCGGCCATCAGGATCGCGGTCAGCAGCACGGCGAATTCGCGCAGGAAGGAGAAGGCCACCAGGTCCACCGTATAGAGGCTGGCGCCGAAGTCGGCCAGCACGGTGGCCCCCAGGAAGGCCACCACCGCTCCCACCATGAAGGTGAGCAGCGAAACGATGGGTACCGCATCCAGCCCGGTCTGTTCCACCTGTGCCACCACGGCCGTGAAGCGCCAGCGCGAGGGGCGCCAGAATGAACTGGCCAGGGTTTGCAGGCATAGTCCGGTAAAGCCCAGCAAGTCGCGCGTACATCCGCGCAGGTTGAGGGTGGCTATGCCGGCGCGTTCCAGCATGTCGGTGATCCAGGCCTGGCGTGGTGCGGCGGCCTTGGGCATGGCGATGGCCTTGGCGTCGGCCACGGTGGCCAGCAGGCCGCGCCAGGCGCGTGGCAGATTGCTGTCTTCGCCGGTCTGGCGCAGGGCCATCGGCACCCCCAGCAAATCCACCAGCAGCTTGGCGCCCACGGTATCGAAAGCGCTCAGTGCAGAAAACGTCAACACCAGATCGTCGCCGATGGCTGGCCGCTGCTGCGCGATCTGGCGCGACAGGCTACGGAAGTTGGACAGGGTCCAGTCGCCTTCGACGTGCAGCACCGGTGGGCTGGATGGGTCGAGGCGGAAGGTGGCGGCGGTAGTCAAGGCAGGCAGGAATGAC
>NZ_BADI01000392.1:0-3833 GCF_000333555.1 Herbaspirillum sp. B65
CATGCCTGGGCGAGGTGTCGCGCAGTTGCTGGGCTTGCCCATCCCCGGCCCGGTGATCGGCATGTTGCTGCTGTTGATCGCCTTCCTTGCCTCACCGCGTCTGGCGCAGATGATGGAGCCCACCTCCTGGAGCATCCTGCAGCACCTGTCCTTGCTGTTCGTGCCGGCCGGGGTGGGGGTGATCGCCGCGGCCGGGCAGCTCAAGGGCGATCTGCCGGCCATCGTGGTGGCATTGGTGGTGAGCACCGTGCTGGCCATTGCCGTGGGGGCGCTGGTGACCAATGCGGCGATGAGGCGCTTTTCCAGCGCACGCCAGGCGCGCACCGATGAGGAGTCGCACTGATGCACGGCCTGGCGCGTCTGACTGATGTCTGGGTCTACCTGGCCGCCTCGCCGCTGCTGGGCTTGACCACCACCCTGGTGGCCTATCTGGTGGCGCTGTGGCTGTATCGGCGCTTGGGTTTCAATCCGCTGGCCAATCCGGTATTGATCGCCATTGCCATCGTGGTCAGCATCCTGGCCATCACGCATACCCCCTACCAGACCTATTTCGAAGGCGCACAGTTCGTCCACTTCATGCTGGGTCCGGCCACGGTGGCGCTGGCCATGCCGCTCTACAAGCAGTGGCACAACTTCCGGCGCGCGGCCCTGCCGCTGATGCTGGGGCTGGCGGCCGGGTCCATCACGGCGGTGGTCTCGGCCGTGGGGATCGCCTATGCCATGGGCGCCTCGCGCACCATCGTGGTGTCGCTGGCGCCCAAGTCGGCCACCACGCCGATTGCGATGGCCATCTCGGAACGCTTCGGCGGCTTGCCTTCGCTGACCGCCGTGCTGGTGATCTGCACCGGCATCCTGGGGGCGGTGCTGGCGCGCTACGTGCTCAATGTCCTGCGCATCGACAGCCATCCAGTGCGCGGCTTTGCGTTGGGCGTGGCGTCGCACGGCATCGGTACGGCGCGGGCCTTGCAGGTCAGTGCCGAGATGGGCGCGTTTGCCGGGCTGGGGATGGGGCTCAATGGCGTCTTCACTGCGGTCATGGTGCCGCTGGCCTTGCCCTGGTTCCTGCGCTGGATAGGAAGCTGAGGTCAGCGCCTCACGGCTTGGGGCACCAGGGTGGCACCTTGAACTGTTCCACCAGGAAGTCGCGCATTCTTTGCACCTTGGGCGGCAGATGGGTGCGGGTCGGGTAGAGCGTGTGCACCACCAGTTGCTCGCCGGTGCTCCAGCCGTCGAACAATTCCACCAACTGACCAGCCTGGATGGCGGCATTGACGATGAAGTCGGGCTGGATCGCAATGCCCTGGGCGGCGATAGCCATGGCGCGGCAGGTGGCGCCATTGTTGACGTAGACGGTGGATCGCACGCGGACCTGGCAGGTATCGCCATGGAGGTGCTTGAAGCTCCACTCATCGCCATTGGCGCGATAGCTATAGGAAATGAAGGGAAATTCGCGCAGCTCGGCTGGCGTGGTCGGCGTACCATGCCGCGCCAGGAACTCCGGTGAAGCGCAGGCGATCATTCTGACCGGGGCCAGCGGGCGGGCCACCATGCGGCTGTCACCCAGGGCGCTGATGCGGATGGCCATGTCGAACCCTTCTTCGAGCAGGTCGATGGTGCGATCCGAGAGGGTGATGTTGAGCGTGATCTGGGGATGCTGTTGGGTGAACTTGCCCCACAGCGGCGCCAGTTGTTCGACCCCGAAATCCTGCGGCACGCCAATGCGCAAGCGACCACAAGCCTGGTCCGAATTGAGGCCGACTTCGCTTTCCACATCCTGGATGGATTCCAGCAATTCCTTGCAGCGGGCAAAGTAGAGACGGCCTTCATCGGTGAGCGAGAGGCGCCGCGTGGTGCGGTGGAGCAGGCGAATGCCGAGGAACTGTTCCAACTCCGACACCTGGCGCGAGACCGCGGGTTTGGACTGGCCGGTGATATCGACGGCGGCGACGAAACTGCCACTTTCGACCACGGCGACGAAGGTTTCCATCGCTTGCAACTTGTCCATGAGGTTCCCGTCTGCGCTCGGCAAGAAAAATACCGCCCAGCCTGCCACAGCGCGACGCCCCTGCCCATGCTACGTTCGGATAATGGCGCGTGGGCGCAAATCGTTTACCTGACCGTAGCCACCCAGGCCACCACCTCGTTGGCCAGCCGCTGGCTGGCGCTGCCGAAGGCCGTGACCACTTCCGGCACCTGGCTGCCGGCCACCGGCTGCACTACGACAAAACGCCGCGCCGCCAGTTGCTGGCGGCTGATGGTGTCGACCAGGCGGGCTTCATAGATGATGACCACGGTCGGCACGCCTTGGCGATATTCGGTCTGGAACGCGTTCAATGCACCATTGAGTTCGACCTCGGCGGCGATGTTGGCATTGTCGCCGGACAGGCGCGGGAAGCGGCCATCGGCCTGGAAGGCATCCAGCAGGCGGTCGCGCAGCAATTGCGGGGCGGGGTCGCTCCAGCGCACCCCGGCGTAGGATTTCACCACGTCGCCTTCGGGCAGCACCAGGATGCGTTCGCTGTCGATGCTGCGATTGGCCGTGGGTGCGACGATGCGCAGCGAACGGTAGGCGCTGCCGGCCGGGGCGATGGCAGTGCTGGCGATGGCCGGTGTCGGCAGACGATATACCGCCAGCGGGTCGGCCTTGGGCAGGATCGAGCAGGCCGTCAGCGCCAGGCTGCTGGTCAGGAGCGCGATACGGAGGAGGGGGCGCAAGCACGGGCTAGTCATGGTTTGAATTCCTGGAGATTGTCTTGGCCCAGCAGGTAGGCGCCGGGGTCGCTTTCCAGCTTGCGGGTGATGGCCCGAACCGAGGCCAGCGTGCCGCGCAGTTCGCTAATGGCCGGGCCGATCTCGGCCACGCCCTGGGCGCCGTTGTTGAGGGCGGCCTGGTTTTGCTTGATCAGCGTTTCGATCTGCTGGCTGCTGGCGGCCAGCGAACTCATGGCTTTTTGCAGATTGCCCATGGCTTCATTGCCGCGCGTGCCCAGCAACTGGTTGGCCGATTGCATGGCCAGGTTGGCCTGGTGGGCGGCCGCAGCCAGCTCCTGCATGGTGGCACCGACATTGCCGCGCTGGGCGGCCAGGGTATCGGTCAACTGCTCCAGGTGCGCCAGCGTCTGGTTCAAGCGCCGCGCATTCTCCGGGGCCAGGAACAGCTTGGCATTGATCAGCACTTCATTGACGTTGGTGAGCAAGTCCTCGCCATTGGTGAGCAGGGCGGTCAGCGGCGAGGGCGAGGCAATGATGATGGGGTCGCTGCCATCCTTGGAGACCAGGCGCGGGCTCTGTGGCGAACCATTGGTGAGCTGGATCAGCGCGGTGCCGGTGATGCCGGCCAAGGCCAGCTTGGCGCCGGTATCTTCCTTGATCGGTGCGCGACCGACCACGCGGATGCGTGCGCGCACCTTGCGCGGATCGGCCGGGTCCAGGCTCAAACCGACCACGTCGCCTACCTTGATGCCGCTGTACTGCACCGGGCTGCCGCGCGAGAGGCCGCTGACGGCTTCGTTGAAGATCACCGTGTAGTAATCGACGTCGCGGTCCTGGCCGACCTTGGTCAGCCACAGGCAGAACGCCAGGGCCGCCCCGGCGACCAGGATGGTGAACAGTCCAATGAGGACGTGATGGGCACGTGTTTCCATTAGGGTTTTCCTTGCTGCGTTGTGGTGGCCGCCGCGCGCAGTGCGGCCATGCTGGCGGCCCGTCCGCGCGGGCCCTGGAAATATTGCTGGATCCACGCATCATCGTAGGCGGCCACCGTTTCGATGCGGTCGGCCACCAGCACGCGCTTGGCCGAGAGCACCGCGACGCGGTCGCAGATGGCGTAGAGG
>NZ_BADI01000391.1:0-1761 GCF_000333555.1 Herbaspirillum sp. B65
GGCGCCATGAAAATGCGTTGCTCCTCGTGCGTCTCGGCTTCAGGTCCGGCTTTTGTCCCCGGTATGCGGGGCAGCGTCTTTCCTGGGTCGATGCACTAGCGTATGGTGCGACCCTTCATTTTCATCGGTGGATTTTCAATCATGACCATTACCAAGCGCCTCATTCTCACTCTCTCGACAGCCTTGCTGGCGCTGCTGTTCGTCGGTGCCGACGGCCTGTGGCAGCTGCAACGTGCGCAGCAGCGGCTGGAACTGATCCAGAACCGCATCATCCCCGGCATGGACAGCCTGAACCAGCTCAATAGCTACCTGGCCGATTCGCGTCTGGCCGCTTATCGTCTCTCGGTCTTTGCCAACCTGGCCGACAAGAGCGAATTGCAAAAGGCGGTCGATGCCGCCAACAAGTCGCTCGATGAAGAGTTCGCCCACTATGAACGCGATCTCATCTTCGATGACCAGGATCGGGCCCTGATCCAGGCCGACCGGGCCAATATCGAAGTCTACCGCAAGGCCTTGGTGCCGTTCTTCGCCGCCGCCTATGCCAACGACATGAACGGTGTGCGCGCCACTTTGCAGCCGGGTACACCGTTGGCAGTCTCGGCGGCCGCCACCAAGAAGGGTTTTGAAGATCACATCCGGATCGGTCGCAAGAAGATCGACGCCATCAAGCAGGAAAGCGATGAAGCCCATGCCTTCGCCCTGCGTACCATGATCGCCGTGATCGTGGTGGCGGTGCTGCTCACGGGCGTGCTGGGCATCCAGATGCTGCGCATCGTGATCCATAGCCTGGGCCGCATCCAGCAGACCTTCGAACACGTCAGCCAGACCCTGGACCTGTCGCGCCCGGTGNCCGTGGAGCGCATGGATGAGATCGGCCACACTGCCGCTGCTTTCAACAAGCTGCTGGCGCGCATCGTCGAGGTGGTCTCCACCACCCGTAGCTCCACCGATTCGGTCACCGTGGCAGCCCGCCAGATCGCTGCCGGTAATGCCGACCTGTCGGCACGCACCGAGCAGCAGGCCGCAGCGTTGGAAGAGAGTGCCTCCAGCCTGGAGCAACTGACTTCGGTGGTGCTGCAAAACACCGAGAATGCGCGCCAGGCCAACGAACTGGCGCAATCGGCTTCGCACATCGCTTCCCAAGGCGGCGACGTGGTGCGTCAGGTGGTCGATACCATGAATTCCATCAATCATTCCTCGCGCAAGATCGTCGATATCATCGCCGTCATCGATGGCATCGCGTTCCAGACCAATATTCTGGCCTTGAATGCAGCAGTGGAAGCCGCCCGTGCCGGCGAGCAGGGCCGTGGCTTTGCCGTGGTGGCCTCGGAAGTGCGTTCGCTGGCGCAGCGCTCGGCGGCCGCTGCCAAGGAAATCAAGGAATTGATCGATGATTCGGTGGACAAGGTCGGTAGCGGCAGCAAGCTGGTCGAGCAGGCCGGCAGCACCATGAGCGAAATCGTCGACAGCGTGCAGCGCGTGACCCAGATCGTGGCCAACATCGCCGACGCCAGCGTGGAACAGAGTGCCGGCATTTCCCAGGTCAACCAGGCCATCTCGCAGATGGACCAGGGCACCCAGCAGAATGCCGCGCTGGTGGAAGAAGCTGCCGCTGCGGCCCAGGCCCTGCAAGGTCAGGCCGAAAAGCTGGAGAGCGTGGTGGCGGTATTCCAGTTGGGTGGCCGCACCGCCTTGCCCGTGCGCAGCGTGGACGTCACGCCAGCGACGAACCGCTTGCCGGACGCCGCCGCCCCCGCGCCA
>NZ_BADI01000390.1:0-14437 GCF_000333555.1 Herbaspirillum sp. B65
GCCGCCCTGCAGAAACTGAAGGTCAACGAAACCAGGCTCGAAAAGAATGGTCCGCTCTGGAAGAACTGGGATGCCATCGCCGCCGCCATCGTCGGCAGCAAGAAGGATGGCAGCGAAGTCAACACGCTGGACAAACTCAACGACGTGGTCAAGCGCGCCAATGACGCGATCATCGTCATCCGCAAGTATGCCAACGGTGATAGCGAGGCCCAACCCACGCTCAATGACTACAAGAACGTCGGCCTGGTGAACTTGTCACCGGACAGCAATGGCGTCCGTCAACCTCTGGTGACGAATGCCAACTTCAGCGCCATCAACGCCGCACTCAAGACCAGCTACGTTGACGGCGCCAAGGCCGACACCCCGCAAGACTTGCGCACCATCATTTCAGCCTATGACGCCATCCTCAATGCTGCCGATGGCACTGCCAACAACATCAAGGGCAGCATCACCAAGGATCAGTACGCCGACATCGGCAGCGACATTGCAGGCGTGACCAAAACATCGACCCTGGCCAGCAATGCCGACGCCGCTACCCTGGCACTGCTGAACTCGGTCATCGACAGTAAAGGTCATGACGACGTCAATACCCCTGAAGAAATCAACACCCTGGGCGCGCTCATCAACAAGCTCATGCAGCAGGTGCAGGATGCTACGCAACAGGGGGAATTCATCACCAGCGACGAATTGACGCAACTGGGTGTCACGCTCAAGGATGATCCCACTCAAGCCGATGCCGCTCTGAGCAGCCTGTCGGAGGCCGCCTTCAAGGCCGTGCGCTATGCCATCGGCGCCACTGCCGATAGCGGTGCCGATGTCGATTCGCAACCCAAGCTGATCAAACTGGTCCGTGATGCCGCCGTGGCCTACAAGAAAATCCAGACCTACGCGGATCTAGCTGCACTGCCAAACAACTTCCTCACCGATGCCCAGCGCCCCACCGCCGCCGACTTCAAGGCCCTGGGCCTGGCCGTACCGAACAGCGTGAAGACTGACGACGCCATCGGCGTGGCCGCCAGCCTGGCATCGCGCCTCATCACCAAGGACAGCATCGATACCCCGGCAAAGCTCATCGCCTTGCTCAATAGCTGGGATGCACTGCTGACCCTGGCGGATGGACAAGCCAATGCCACCCCCCTGGATAACGCTGGAAGAACCAGCTTCCTCGATCATCTGACGACGATTGGGGTGGCGCCATCCAATCCGCCCATCTCCAGCAGCGTGACGGATCTGCTGCACACCGCAATGGATCGCCTGACGACCAATGCCATCAATGGCCCCGACAAGATCACGGCACTGCGCAACACTGCCGCTGGGCTCATCGCCCTGGCCGACCATCCGAGCGCCTACGACGCCACCAAATTGACGACACCGCTCGCACTGGACGACCTGATCAATCTTGGCGTACTCGATACCGGCAGCAATGCCGGCACCGCCGCCGCCGCCCTGTCGGCACTGGCCGCGCAGGCTGACGCCGCCAGCATCGACAGCATGGCCGAGGTACGCGCCATTGCCAAGGATGCCAAGGATGCCCTGGCCAAGATTACCCGCTATGCGGAAAACATTGCCCCTGCCAATGCCCCTGCCGAACAAGTTCCGACCGCCAACGACTATCGCGCCATCGGCCTGGTCGCCAAGAGGGAGGGCGTACTGAGCCCGATTGTGAGCAACGACATGGTGGCGGCCCTCAACAGCGCGCTGGCCAGCACCACCATCAACGCAGATAAAGCCGGCGATCCGGCCAAGCTCAAGCACATCGTCGAAGCCTATCAGCGCATCCTCGACAGCCATCCGGCAAGCGCTGCTGCGCCGGCCGAAGACGACTACAAAGCCATCGGCATCACCGGCACGGCGACCGACTCCAAGGTCTTGCTGGACAGCGTCGTCAAGAAGCTGTCGCTGGACCAGCTCAAGAACCAGCACAACCTGCAAAACGCTGCCGACGCCGTAGAAAAAATCGCCAGCCTGGCCAAGCTGGGTAGCCACAACGGCGCCGAGACACCGCAGACGAGCGATTTCACCGCCCTGGGTCTGGACATGGGCTCGCACGCCAAGGCCGCTGCACTGCTGGGCAGCGCCATCGGCAAACTGGCCAGCTTCGACAAGGTCAACAGCGTTGATGCCATCGACGGCTTGCTGACCCACGTCAACAAGCTGCTCGACTACGCCAAGAGCGAAGGCGCGACGCCGTCGCTGCAGCCCAACGACGAAGATTTGTCTGCACTGGACATCGATATCACCGCCTACACTGCAGAGCAGAAAGTGGTGATTCTCCATGCCATCGGTACCAATGGCGGCAAGAATGGCGAGAACCTGGAGAGCGTAAGCAAGATCGTCGATACGCTGATCGCAAACGCCATCAGCGCCTTCAACAAGATCAGCGATTTTGCCCAGACCAATAACAACGATGAGAACAAGCAACCCACTGCCGCAGACTACAAGCAGATGGGCGTGCGCGGCGTAACCGGCGACAATCTCGCGGCCATCAATGCCGCCTTGGCGACGGATACCGTCGGCAAGGACCAGGCCGACACCTGGCAAGAACTGCAGGACATCGTCAATGCCTACGTCAAGGTACAAAAAGTAGCCGACGGCCAGCGCAACACGGACGATAACGCCGCCCTGCCGAACAAGAGCGAGCTGGCCTTGCTGGGCGTGGACGTGAGCACATTGCAGAACGATGACCAGATCAAGCTGCTCACCACGGCGCTTGACGCCATCAAGTTCGACAAGGTCAACACGCCTGCCAGCATCCAAACCATCATCGCCTCTGCGGTCAAGGTCATTGCTGCCGCCAACAAGGGCAAGGCAGCCGCCAGCAACATCAGTCAGACTGACCTGGAAAACCTGGGCATCAATGGCTTGAGTAATGATGTGATGGACTCCATCCAGGACTTGATCGGCAACAATGCCGCCAGCGACCTGAACACCAGTGGCCACCTGCAAAGCCTGATCGACGGCCTGCTCAAGGACATCAAGCTGATCCGCAACTATGCCTCCAAGACAGCAAACGATAACGCCGAGCTCGGCGCGTTGGGCGAGGTGTTGACTCCGACCGCTCAGAACTACACCAACGCGGGTGTCACTGGGGTCGATGCAAGCAACATCAATAGCATCAACGCTGCCGTCGAAGCGCTGGGTGATCCTATCGCTCACGATCACAGCAAGGTCGACAGTCGCGCCAAGCTGCAGACCATGGTCGATGCCTACCGGCACATCCTGCAAGCCGCCGATGGACAGGCCGGCAACCTGCCGATCACACGAGAGCAGGTACTAGCCATTGGCGTCAACCTTACGCTCATCCCGGCTGACAACCTGCCTCGCAACAAGGCTGCCCAGGCACTACTGCTGACCGCGCTGGATGCACAACCGAATGACAAGAGCAGCGTGCGCACCCCGGCCGAGATCAACAAACTGGTCGGCCTGGCCGCCGACGTGGCGGACTATGCCGCTGGCACCAATCCCACTGCGCCCAATCGCGACACACTCAGCAAATTGGGCGTGAAATCCATCCTGACTCTGGTCAATGGCAAAACGCCGGGCACGTTGTCCCTGATCCAGCAGATGCTCAAGGCCGCTGGTGAGAACCAGGAAGACTTGGCCTCGCTCGACCTGGGCAAACTGCAAACCATGGCCAATGCCGCCGCCAAGCTGCGCAATCTGGCCAGCGTGGCGGATATCATCAAGGAAGAAGACCGCCCCGCCGCCAACGCTATCGAAAATGGCGATCCCAAGCCCGGCGCACCGTTGACCCATGCAGAGTTCGCAGTCTTGCAGATGAAGGTGGTCAACACGGCAGCGCATCTCAAACTGCTCAATGAAGCCTTCGACCGCCAGGACAGTTTCAGCGCCGTCTCCAGCCTGCAGCAAATCAAGAATCTGAACCTGGCCGACATCGTCAACCGCGTCATGCAGCAAGCCAACGCCGGCGAGCCTGATCCTGCACACCCCGGCCAGACTATTGCCGCCACCACCATCAGCGTGGACGAGTGGGGCAAGCTGGGAGTCGATACGGTGGACAACGATTCGCTCTCCGCCTTCATGGCCGCCATCCGCAGTCGTGCACCAGTCGATGTGGATACGGTGAAGGAATTGCAGGAGACGGCCGATAAAGCCAGCAAGGCCCAGCTCAAGATCAAGAACTTCGCCACCAGGTATGACCTCGGTGCCCTGGCCGATCCCACCAATGCTGAGGAGGTGGGCAAGCAACCCGTGTCGCAGGACTTCGTCGACATGGGCATCACTGATGTGGACAAGTACGTCACCCCCACTGATCGGGCCGATGGCATGGCCGAAGGCCTCTTCGCCATCCTCTCCAGCCTGGCCACTTCCCACGTCAAGGGCGCACAGGTCGCCTCGGCGGAGCTGGTGCAGGGCATCGTGAACAGCGTCAACAAGATCATCGGCCTGACAGCAGGCGCCACCGAGCAGCCCACGGCAGCGGACTACACCCTGATCGGTTGCAACATTACCGGCCTGGAGAACGCTCATCAATTGAGCCTGCTCAACTCGGTCATTGCCGCCAAGCCCATCTCCAAGAAGGACACCCCGGCCGAGATCGATACCCTGGGCGAGAAAGTCCGGTCGTTGATGGAAAGCGTCAAGAACGGCACCCCCGCCAACCTGACTGCCGACTTGCTCACCGAACTGGGTCTGAGCACCAATGGGCTCGAAGGCGATAGCTTCGCCACGAATTTGGCCGCCATCGCCTCCGGCATCGTCAGCGGCAAGACCGATGGCAGCAACGTCAAGACGCTGGCCGAGTTGCAAGAAGTCATCAAGCGTGCCGACGCCTCGCAAAAAAAGATCCGCATCTATGCTGCCGATGGAGCCAACGCTGACATTCCTACTACGGATGACTACAAGAACATCGGCCTGGTCAAGGCCGCCGATGCCACCGGCGTGCGTGAACCGCTGGTGATCGCCACTCGCGTGGACGCCATCAACGCCGCTCTGCGCACGACCTACATCGACAGCACCAAGGCCAACACGCCAGCCAATCTCAAGACCATCGTCAACGCCTACAACGCCATCCTCGACAGCGCTGACGGCACAGCAGGCAGCACCGCTATCACGGCCGAGCAATACAAGGCCATTGGCGTGAGCATCGATGGCGTCAGCACCGGCACCGCCAATGCTTCCACCCTGGCCCTGCTTAATTCGGTGATCGACATCAAGCAAAGCACCGCCGTCGACATCCGGCCAGATCGATGCGCTGGGCGAGATCGTCAACAAACTGATGCTGCAAGCCAAGTCCAGCGACTTCAGCGCCGAGAAGATCAGCTCGGACGACATCGAAAAGCTGGGCATCACCCTCAACGCCGTTGACGCAACAAAGAAGTCCGACGCGTTCAAGGCCGCGCTCTACGCCATCGCCAAGACCAGGGACGATGGCAGCGAAGTCGATTCCGTGACCGAGCTGCAAGAGCTGATCAATAAGGCCATGAAGGCCTACGACAAGGTCAGTAACTATGCCGCACTGGATGCGGAACCAAGCGGCTTCCCCGACGATGCAGGCCGTCCTACCGAGGCCGACCTGGAAGCGCTGAAGATGACTATTTCCGGTCTTTCTCCCGAACACACTTCGGAAATAATCATTGCGGTCGCCGCCAGCCTCGCCTCAAACGCTCTTCAAGCGGCGGCTGTCGACACCTCAGAAAAGCTGCAAAAACTCATATTCAGTTGGTGGCATCTACTTAGTCCTGTTCCTGGATACGATTCCACGCAATTCAGCAACGACCTCCTGCTTGTCGGTGTGAGCACCGAGTCCGATCAACCGGACAATCCCGCTCTACGGCTGCTGGAATGGTCCATGGCTCGCCAGTCAATGAGCGACATCAACCGTCCCAAGAAGCTATCCGATCTTCTGGCTAGCTCCAAGGCCTTGGTGGCCCTGGCAAACACCAACCAGGCCTATGCCGACGATAACCTCCCCTCCAAGCTGAGCCTAGATGAACTGATCAAGCTGGGCGTCCTCGCCACTGGCAGCAGTGCCAACACCGCTGCCGCCGTGCTCAGTGCGCTCTCGACAAAGGCCCGCGCCGACGACATCGACACCATGGACGAAGTACTCGTCATTGCCAATGCCGCCAAGACCGCGCAAGAAAAGATCGCCGCCTATGCCGATGACACCAATAAGCCCGTCCCGGAGGTGACGGACTATGCCGCTGTCGGCCTGACCGTGGCTGCCGACATGCTCGGCGCCATCAACTCGTCCCTGGCCAGCTCGGAGATCAAAGCCGCCCACGCCGGTAATCCGAAAAAGCTCAAGAGCATCATCGATGCCTATGGCCGCGTGGTCAACAGCCACACTGCCGACACCGCCGCTGCGGCCAAGGAAGATCTGGAGGCCATCGGCGTCACCGGCGTGAAGCAAGACAGTAAGACCCTGCTGGATAGCGCCATCAAGACCCTCAGCGTAGAAAAGATCAAGGATCAGGCCCAACTGCAAAAAGCCAGCGATGCCGTCGAAAAGATCGCCATCCTGGCCAAGCTGAACGGTCGTACCGGCAGCGCTGATCTCAGCACCGACGACTTCAGCGCTCTGGGGGTGGACATGCAGGGCAAGCACAGCTCCAGCACCAGCTTGCTCGCGACCGTCATCACCAAACTGAACAAGTTCACCGATGTCGATAGCGTGGCCGAACTCACTACCCTGCTCGGCTACGTCGACAAGGTCTTGCAGTACGCCGCCGACGAAGGCAAGACCGCGGCGCAACCCAGCATCGACAATCTGAAGGCCTTGGGCGTCACCATCAGCGACACTTACACCGCCGAGCAAAAAGCCGTCATCTTGGCCGCCATCGGCACCAGTGGCAAGGATGCCAGCCACGTCGACACCGTGACCGAACTCGACACCCTGGTCACCGAGGCCGTAGCAGCGCTCAGGAAGATCAGCACCTATGCCGAGACCAACAGCAACGTCCCATCGCATATTCCCGTTGTAGAGGACTACCGGAAAATGGGCATAGCCAACGTCAGCGACGCGAATGTCGGCGCCATCAACGCCGCCCTGGCCACCACCACCGTCACCGGTCTCATGGCCAATTCCCAGGCTAAAGTGCAAGGCATCGTCAATGCCTATCTCAAGGTATTGGACGCCGCCGATGGCAATCGCACCAAATCCACCGACAACGAGGCACTGGGCAAGCTGCCCAGCACCAGCGACCTCGAATTGCTGGGGGTTGACGTCAGCCAGTTGACCGACACCAACCAGCGAGACCTGCTCATCAGCGCGCTGGATGCCTTAAGCCAGGACAAGGTCGATATGCCCACCAAGATCGACAATATCAACGCTTCTGCCCGCAAGATGTTGGCAGCGGCGGGCGACGCCGAGAAGGCCAAGCTGTTAGCGGCCAACGACTTCGTCGCTCTGGGCGTCACCGGTCTGGAAGAGCTGGAGGATTCCACCCTGCAAAGCCTGCGCGGCCTGGTGGCCGGTTCCACCAAGGCCGCCATCGACACCAGCGCCGAACTGCAGACTCTGGCCGATGGCCTGCTGATCGACCTCAAGCTCATCCGCGACTACGCCACCGATACCACCAACACCAAGCCGACACCGAGCCTGATCAACTACACGAACGCTCATGTCAAGGACGTAACCAACGATAATCTGGAGAGCATCAACGCCGCCATCCGCGCGCTGGGCAGTAACACGACCACCGTCAGCCAGGTCAGCAGTCCCACCAAACTGAATGAGGTAGTCACTGCCTACAATCGCGTCTTGTTGGCCGCCAGTAATGGCACCGCCACTGTTGCTCCGCCCCTGACCAGTGAAGACCTTACCCGCATCGGCGTGAAGATCAGTGAGAAGCCCGGTGAGGCCAACGCAGATCGCAACGCCGCCGCCCTCAAGCTCCTGCTGACCACGCTGGAACTGCAACCGGCCGACAAGAGCACAGTCAAGACCCCGGCCCTGATCAACCAACTGGCCGAACTGGCCGGCAAGATCGCCGACTACGCCGATGGCCTCGCCGGTGCCACCGCACCGAATACCGCCGATCTGACCAGGCTGCAAGTGAAGTCCATCCTCGCCTGGGCGCCAACGCCATGCTGGCGGTCTCGATGGCCGTGGCCAAGGCCGCTGCCGAAGAATCGGGCCTGCCGCTGTATCGCTACTTCGGTGGCAGCGGTTCCATGCAGATGCCGGTGCCGATGATGAACGTCATCAACGGCGGCGCCCACGCCGACAACAACCTGGATATCCAGGAATTCATGATCATTCCGGTGGGCGCTCCGAGCTTCCGTGAAGCCCTGCGCTATGGCGCCGAGGTGTTCCATACCCTGAAGAAGATCCTGCACGATCGCGGCCTGGCCACCTCGGTCGGTGACGAAGGCGGCTTCGCCCCCAATGTCTCCAGCCACGAAGAAGCCATCAAGCTGATCATTGAAGCCATCGAGAAGGCTGGCTACGAGCCGGGCACGCAAGTCGCCCTGGGCCTGGACTGCGCTGCCTCCGAATACTACAAGGACGGCAACTACCACCTGGCCGGTGAAAACATGGTGCTGACCCCGGCCCAGAAGACGGGTCTCTTGGCTTCCTGGTGCGACAAGTACCCCATCATCAGCATCGAAGACGGCATGGCCGAGAACGACTGGGCGGGTTGGAAGCTGCTGACCGAAACCCTGGGCAAGAAGGTGCAGCTGGTGGGCGACGACCTGTTCGTCACCAACACCAAGATCCTCAAGGAAGGCATCGACAAGGGCATCGCCAACTCGATCCTGATCAAGATCAACCAGATCGGCACCCTCACCGAGACCTTCGCCGCCATCGAAATGGCCAAGCGTGCCGGCTACACCGCCGTGATCTCGCACCGTTCGGGCGAAACCGAAGACTCGACCATTGCCGATATCGCCGTGGGCATGAACGCGCTGCAGATCAAGACCGGCTCCATGTCGCGTTCGGATCGCATGGCCAAGTACAACCAGCTGCTGCGTATCGAAGAAGACCTGGGCGACATCGCCAGCTATCCCGGCCGCGCTGCGTTCTACAACCTGAAGTAACAAGCTTGCGGCGCCCACCCCAAAGGCAGGCGCCGCATTGAGAGCTCCCGGCTATGCGCCTGATCATCCTTTGCCTGTCCTTCCTGCTGGTCGTGATCCAGTATCCGCTTTGGCTGGGCAAGGGCGGCTGGTTCAAGGTCTGGGAGCTCGACCGCCAGGTGCAACTGGCGCACAAGAAGAATGACGAACTCAAGGAGCGCAACGCCAAGTTGGCTTCCGAAGTGGATGACCTGAAGCAGTCCAAGGGTGCCGTGGAAGAGCGTGCCCGCTTCGAACTGGGCATGATCAAGCAGAACGAAGTCTTCATCCAGCTGCTCGACGGCAATTCCGGCAAGCCCGCTTCTGCGGTCAATCCCAATCCCTTCATGCCCAATTCCGGGCAGCCTGGCAGTGTCTCGGTTCCCGCCAATACGCCGGGTGCGTCCAGTCATGGCGCAACCCGCTGAACAGTCACTCGCTGGTCCAATTTCCGCTTGGTTGCATGAGTCTTGATACCCCGCTGACCTGGCTTGGCTTGACTACCACGCCTCTGGAACTGGTTTCCTTCGTGCTGGCTATCATCACTGTCTGGCTCAATATCGGCCAGAACCATTGGGCTTGGCTTTTTTCCATCCTCTCTTCCTTGCTGTATGCGGCCGTGTTTGCCGATGCCCGCCTGTATGGCGATGCCGGCTTGCAGTTCGTGTTCGTGGCGGTCTCGGTGTGGGGTTGGTACCAGTGGCTGCGCGGCGGCGAACAACATCGGCCCTTGCGGGTGTCCCGGCTGGCCTCCGGCGGCTGGGCTTGCATGGTCGGCGCCTGGCTGGCCGGATGGTGGCTGCTGTCCTGGTTCCTGCAGCGCTATACCGATACGGACGTGCCGCACATGGATGGGTTCCTGACCGCAGGCAGTCTGGTCGGGCAATTCCTGCTCTCACGCAAGAAGCTGGAAAACTGGCTGGTGTGGATCGCAGTCGATGTGCTCTACGTAGGTTTGTACGTGTACAAGCACCTGACGCTGACGGCCATGCTCTATGCCTTGTTCGTGCTGATGGCCGCGGCCGGATGGCGTCGCTGGCGACGCACGGGCGACGCCGGAGCAGCCTGACCCCGGCTCAAGCGTCCGGTGGCGCGGCCGGAGGTGGCTCGGCAAAGACGATGCGGTTCTTGCCGGCGTTCTTGGCCTTGTACAGCGCCACGTCGGCGCGCTTCAACAGCTCGGCCTGCGATTCGCCCGGGTAATACAGGGCCAGTCCGGCGCTGAAGGTGATGAGCAGGCGCTGGCTCTCATGCATGAAGATGCGTTTGGTCAGTTCGCGCTGCACGCGAGTGATGATCTGTACCGCATCCTGAGGCTCGGTCTCGGGCATGAGCACCACGAATTCCTCGCCGCCGAAGCGGGCGATCACGTCCAACCGGCGCAGCGTTTCGCGGATCACCTGCACCAGGTGGACCAGCACTTCGTCGCCGGTGGCATGGCCGTGGGTGTCGTTGATGCGCTTGAAATCGTCCAGGTCCAGCAGGGCCACGCACAGCGGCGTCTCGCGGCGCTGCGCATTGGCGATCTCGCGGTCCAGCGATTCGTCCATGCCGCGCCGGTTCAGGCTGCCGGTCAACTGGTCTTCACGCACCAGTTCCCCCATCTGCAGCAATTGCTGTTCCAGTGCATGGATGCGGTCCTCGGCCTTTTCCACCTCCTGGCGCGCATCTTCCATGGCGTCGCGCGAGCGGGTGGCTTCTTCCTGGGCCTTCTGCGTCTCGGTCATGATCTCGCTCAACACGCTGTTGAGATCGGCGATGTTGCCGGCCTGGCTGATCTGCTGCGAGAAGCCGCGGATGGTGCGCTGGTAGTTGTCGGTGGTGGAGACCATGGCTGAGAGCCGGTCCACGAAGGTCAGCATCATGTTCTTGACCACCACTTTTTCCTCGGACAGGGTGTTCTTCAGCAAGCCCTGCTTGTAGATCACTTCCTTGAGGTTCTTGGTGGCATCGGCCAGCGAGGTGCTGCTGAGCGGCCCGGCGATCAAGCTTTGCACCGTCTCGATCTGGCTGGACAGCCAGGAACCCTGCTCCAGCAAGCCATTGATGTTTTCCAGCAGCAACTGGAACAGGCGCATCAGCAATTCCTGCTGCTGGGCCATGTCGTCGGTCTTGAGTTCGATCTGGAAGCTCAACTGCTTGACCCGGGCAATGATGTCATTCATCGATTGCTCGGAGAAGGCCATCTTTAGTTCCTGGCCGCTATTGCGCGATTCATTGGCCAGTTCCGGTGCGGTCGACAGCAGCGAGGGCAGGTTGAACACCAGGACCCGCACCAGCATTTCGCGCAGCATCTTCTCTTTCTTGCTGTCGCGGATGAATTGGCGTTCGAGATCGATTGGCACCAGTTCGCCATGCGGCACCACGGGTGCGGGAGGAGCGGCGGGGCGGCTTTGCCAGTTGGCCTCGGCAAATTCGATCAACTGGCGCTCGAAGGACGACCAGTCGCCATTTTCACGCGCCCGCACCAGGCGTGTGCCCAGCAGGCCATTCTCGCCCGGCTGGCGCGACAGCCGGGTGGCGAAATTGTCCATCACCGATTCGGCGGTCACGCCCGGCAGGTCGCCCTGGATCTCGTCATAGGCGATCCGGTAGGCGTCTGGAGTGGGCGCGATGCGCCGGGCTCCCAGTCTCTGGAAAGCTTCTCGGGCGATCTCGACAGGCGTGAGCGTGGTCGGTTTCTTGGACATGCCGGCTGACTATATTGTTGGTGTACTGGTCTGTTTGCGACAGGGAGTTTCCTACGGTATCGACGCACCCGGACAATGCTTGAGTAGCGCCACCACCTCGGTCATCATGCGCACGCGGCCTGGTCCCCTGCAGTCGCACCACACTGCCTTCCCGTGGAGTGGGAGGAGGCAAAATGACAACTTATTGTACGTCAGTACAGGTCCTCTGGATGCCTTTAATAGGGGGAGAAAAGCCCCGCTTCAGCCCGTGCTGGCGAGCTGATCCGGGCGTTTTTGTGAGTTTTATTCCACCAGGTCGTTCTTGAGGGCGTAATGGGTCAGTTCGGCGTTGTGGCGCATCTTCATCTTGGCCAGCACCCGCGAGCGGTACATGCTGATGGTCTTGACCGACAGCAATAGTTCGGCGGCGATGTCGCTGACGGTCTTGCCCGAGGCGATCATGACCATGGTCTGGTATTCGCGGTCGGAGAGGGTTTCGTGCAAGGGAGTGTCGTGGTCGAAACCGATCTGGTTGGCCAGTTCCTGGGCCAGTGAAGGGCTGACGTACTTGCGACCGGCGGCGGCCTGGCGGATGGCTGCTATCACCTCGCTGGGCGACGCCTGTTTGTTCAGGAAGCCAGCGGCACCGGCTTTGAGGGCGCGAATGGCGTACTGGTCTTCGCGGTGGATGGACAGGATCAGCACCGGCAGGTCCGGTTGTTCCTTGCGGATCTGCTTGAGGATGTCGATGCCGTTGCGATCGGGCAGCACGATGTCCAGCAGCATGACATCGCCATCCCCTTCGCGGGCCAGCTTGATCGCTTCCAGCCCGTTGGCGGCGTTGCCGGCCACGACGATGTCCTTGCTGACGGCACAGATCTGGCGCAGACCCTCGCGCACGATGGCGTGGTCGTCGGCGATCAGGACCTTGATGGCGGCGGTGGCTTTCTTGCTCATGGGCGTACTGCGAAACTCCTCTGGACGAACCGGTTGGGCGAGGCCGTATTCTATAGCGTTCGTTCAGTGTGCGACAGGCATCTCCAGGCGCACCAGCGTGCCGCCTCCCGTGCGCGCTTCCAGCACCAGGCGGCCGCCCAGCGCCTGCGCCCGCTGGCGCATGTTGGTTAGACCCTGGCCTATACGTCCGCCGCGTGGCGCCCGATCCGGATCAAAGCCGCTGCCGTCGTCGGCTACGCTCAGTTGCAGGCGTTCCTCGTCCACCTGCAAGCGCACCTCGATATGGCGGGCATGGGCGTGGCGCGCGGCATTGTTGAGTGCTTCGCGCAGGATGCGCAGCAGGCTCAGGACCACGAATTCATCCTCAAGCTGCAGCGTGCAGTCGCACTGCAGCTTGCACTCCAAGCCACTCTGGCGACTGAAATGACGGCACTGCCAGGTCAGTGCATCGACCAGTCCGAACTCCACGATGGGCGGGTGCAGGTCATCGATGATGCGCTCCATGCCCTGGCTGGCCTGCTCTAGCAATTGCTGGGCGTACTCGGCCTGGGCCAGCCAGGGATGCTTTTCCTGGGCCAACTGCTCGCGCAACTGGCCCAGCGCCATGCCGAGGCCAGTCAGTTGTGCGCCCAGTTCATCATGCAGGTCGCGGGCGATGCGTGTGCGTTCTTCTTCGCGGATACGCTGTGCTTGCGATGGGTCGGGCAGGGGCAAGGCGGACATGGAGGGCGGCTTGAGGGTGATATGAACAAGTCTTCATCATAGCCGCCCGCAAAGGCCGGGTCATCTATCCTGTATCAAGGATTTGATGAAGAACAAGGTAATGAAGGGCAAGCTGTGCTGTCGATGCAGAGGAGGGGCGTCTGAAAAAAATATCACAATGGGCTATCCAAAAAGCAAAACATGCTGCTATAATTTTGTTTTTCGCGGCTGTAGCTCAGCTGGATAGAGTACTTGGCTACGAACCAAGGGGTCGTGGGTTCGATTCCTGCCAGCCGCACCAGATATAAAGGGTCCATCGCAAGATGGGCCCTTTTGTCTTTTCTGCGCCTGATTTTGCGCGGGCTTATTCCGTACCCCTGTCCCGTGCCCCAGTCCCGCGCGTCTTTTCCTTGCCTATGTAGTGGGTGCGTCCGCCTCCCGCGATGGCGCAAGGGGCAGCCAGTGCGCCACGGTCTGATTGATCAATTCCATGAATTCGCGGGCGTCCACCGGCTTGACCAGGTAATCATTGGCGCCGGCCGCGTGCGAGCGGGTGGCGTCGGCTTCGTCGTAGGAGGTGGCGAACATGATCACCGGCAGCGCGCGCGTATGCGGCTGGCTGCGCAGCATGTGCAGCAGGTCCAGGCCTTCCATGCGCGGCAAGCGCGGCTCCAGCAGGATCAGGCAGGGCAGGGTGTCGGGGTGGTCCACGGCGTGCGGACTGAACAGCGACTCCATGGCCCGCTCCGCATCTTCGAACCAGCCGAAGGCGCAATCGAGCTTGCTGCGCCAAAGGCTGAAACGCGCCAGTTCCACCGACTCAGGACTGGGGTCGACCATCAATATGCTGGGGCGGGACATGCTTGTGCTTATGAGTGAAACTGGGCGTTGTTATTGGAATAGTGCGCTTCTGGTGTCGGCAAGTTTGACATAGCAAGTCACATAAATCCATTGCTCAATGTGCGTGCCGCAGCGCTTAGCAAGCCGGCAAGGGGCTTTTCTTCGTGTTGCCGCGCTGCCGATCCGGTAGACCAGGGAGCTTACGTCAGAATTACAAGGCGGCGTGATGCCGGGCCGGGCTCATGAAT
>NZ_BADI01000389.1:0-14472 GCF_000333555.1 Herbaspirillum sp. B65
CTGGGCCGAGCTATGGCTGGCGCGCCACCTTCTGGGCCGTGACCATCATCGGCGTGATCGCGCTGGCCGCCACCGCAGTGCTGGTGCCGCGCTCGCAGGGTGGCCAGGAAGCCGACTTCGGCAAGGAAGTACGGGTACTGATGCGCCCGCAGGTGATGCTGGGCCTGTTGATGACGGTGCTGGGCTTTGGCGGCGTATTTGCGGCCTTCACCTATATCGCCCCGATCCTGACCGACATCAGCGGTTTCCCGGCCTCGGCGGTCTCGCCCATCCTGCTGCTGTTCGGGTTGGGACTGGTAATCGGCAACCTGGCCGGCGGCAAGCTGGCCGACAAGAAGTTGATGGCCACCCTGCTGGGCAGCCTGGTCTTGCTGGCCGTGGTGCTGGTGCTGTTCGGCCTGACCAATGGCCACCAGATCGCCGCCATCGTCGGCGTGGGCCTGATGGGTATGGCCGCCTTCGCCACCGTGCCGCCGCTGCAGATGCGCGTGCTGGAAAAGGCGACCGGTGCGCCCAACCTAGCCTCCTCGGCCAATATCGCCGCCTTCAATCTGGGCAATGCAGCCGGCGCCTGGCTGGGCGGCGTGACCATCGATCACGGTCCGGGCCTGCACGCGGTGCCCTACGTGGCCGCCCTGCTGCCGCTGGCCGGGATCGTGGTGGCCCTGGTGAGCTGGAAGATGGATGCCAGCCCGGCCGCACTGTCCCGCCCCGAACGCACCACGACCTGCTGATTTGCGAAAGAGCACCATGACTCATCCTGCAACTTCTCCCCAGCCGCAGCGCCACACTGCCCTGGTGGTGGGTGCTCACGGCGTGATCGGCAGTCAGTTGATCGCGTATCTGCAGTCCCTGCCGCAATGGGAGGTGATCGGCCTGTCGCGCCGCGGCGGCGAGCAAGGCAAGCAGGAGCGCCTGCGCCACGTCGCCGTAGACCTGCTCGATGCCGTCGATACCGAACGCCAGTTGGCGCGGCTGGAACAGGTCACGCACGTGTTCTACGCCGCCTACCAGCACCGCCCCAGCTGGAGCGAGCTGGTAGCGCCCAACCTGACCATGCTGCAACACACGGTGCAGGCAGTGCAAGCCCATGCACCGGGCTTGCGGCATATCAGCCTGATGCAGGGCTACAAGGTCTACGGCGGTCATCTCGGCCCCTTCAAGACACCGGCGCGCGAAAGCGATGCGCAGTTCATGCCGCCCGAATTCATGTTCGACCAGCAGCGCTGGCTGGAGCAGCGGCGCATCGATTCCGGCCGCTGCTGGAGCTGGTCGGCGCCGCGCCCGGCGGTGGTCGGCGGTGCCGCGCTGGGCAATCCCATGAACCTCGCGCTGGCCATTGCGCTGTATGCCTGCATGTCCAAGGCGCTGGGGCTGCCGCTGCGCTTTCCGGGCAAGCCGGGCGCCTATGACAAGTTGGTGGAGATGACCGATGCCGATCTGTTGGCCAAGGGCACGGTGTGGGCCGCCACCACCGAGGCGGCCGCCAACCAGGCCTTCAATGTCGGCAATGGCGACCTGTTCCGCTGGAGCGAGATGTGGCCCAAGATCGCCCGCTATTTCGGCATGGAAGTGGGCACGCCGCTGCCGCTGAAGCTGGCTGAGGTGATGGCCGACAAGGCAGCATTGTGGGAACGCATCGTCACAGCGCATGGCTTGAAGCAGCATCCTTATGCTTCATTGTCGGCGTGGGAATTTGCCGACTTCGTGTTCTCCTGGGACTACGACATGTTCGGCGATGGCAGCAAGGCGCGTCGGCTGGGATTTCATGAGTATGTGGAGACGGAGCAGATGTTTTATCGGCTCTTTGATACCTTCAAGGAACGCAAGATCATTCCTTGGTCCTGATGCCCTGCCCGGCCTCGACGGATGAAAAAAAGAGCTTGCCGCGGCAAGCTCTTTTCACATCTGCTTCCATGAAACTGAAGCAAAAGATCAGGCACCCTTCTTGATCCAGGCCGCCAGCTGGTGCGGGCCCAGGCCGTCATATTCTTCGAACGGCTGGTGGATCCAGGGATTGGTCGGCAGGTAGTCGATGTGGAAATCGGGTTCCACCACCGAACAGGCCTTCCACCACAACACGGCACTCTTGATCTCGGTGACGGACGGGTAATGTTCCTTCAGGTGGACCATGACCTTCTGCAGGGTGACGCCGGGTGCTGCGCCAGGTCGAGTCGCAGCATGTACCGATTCTGCTCAACGAGCGCGAACTGGTCAGCGAGCAGGAGAAATGGCAGGAGGTACAAGAGACCGTCAAGGCCATCCTCACGCGTCGGCGGCCATTCTGGAAACAGTTGTTGATGCTGCCTGAAGCGGCAGCGGCGCAAACCGGGAGCGATATCTGAAGCATCCCGAACCGGTTTTTTGGCTCACTTGTCGATAAAGAGGAAATATGGATTGGAATGAGGGTTATGTGGCGGGCATCGATTACCCGACCGGTTTCTTCCGGGAGCAAAGCCCGGTGCATCTGAGCTTCGCCTGCCTTACCCATGGTGTAGAACCTGTTGCGCTGGATCGTCCGTTCAACTACCTGGAACTCGGGGCCGGGCAAGGCCTGACCGCCAGCGTGCTGGCGGCGGCTAACCCGCAAGGGCGCTTCCACGCGATCGATTTCAGTCCCTCCCACGTACAGTCCGCCAGGGAACTGGCGCAGGCGGCCGAGCTGGACAATCTTTGCGTGCTGGAACACAGCTTTGCCGAACTGGCAGCCGGGTTGGTTGACTTGCCACCGATGGATTTCATCACCATGTACGGCGTCTACAGCTGGGTCGATGCCGGCAACCGTAAGCATATCGTTGATCTCATCGCTCGCTATCTCAAGCCAGGCGGTATCGTCTACCTGAACTACAACGCCATGCCGGGATGGAGCCCGTCCTTGCCGCTGCAGCGTCTGATCCTGGAGCGGACTCAGACCGATCGTCATGCCACCCACGAACAACTGGGTCAGGCCCGTGAGATGGTGCAGCAACTGCAGGCGCTGGGTGCAACCTTCTTCGACGGCAATCCCAATCTGCAGTACCGGCTCGATTCGCTGCGCAACGACAAGGGCGGCTATCTGGCCCACGAATACATGAGCGATGGCTGGATGCCGCTATACCATGCCGACGTTGCGCGTGCGATGGCCGGTGCCAAGATGGATTACATCGGCTCGGGGGAGCTAGCACAAGCCTTTCCCCGGCTCTACCTGACGCCACAGCAGCAAGCGTTGCTCGATACGGTGGACGATCCCATGCTGCGTGAAACAGTCAAGGACTACATGACCAACACCAGCTTCCGCGAGGACATCTACATACGGGGGGCTCGCCGCATGAGTACCACACGGCGTGAGCACTGGCTGCGCCAGATCGGTCTGGCACTGACCAGCCTGCCCGATATGCTCACCCTGGAGCTGGATCTATCCATCGGCAAGGTCAAGGCTGATCCGCGCTACTACCAGCCGGTGCTTGATGCACTGGTGCGCCGACCACACAGCCTGGTGGAATTGGCCGAGATTCCGGCCCTGTTCCCGCTCAGTCTGGAAGACATCGGCCAGATGGCCGCGCTGCTGACTGCCTCTGGTCAGGCCTGCGCGTATTTCCTCAGCGCCGCGGAGTTGCCGGTAGCGCCAGCACAGCGTCTGAACGCCGCCCTGGCCGAAGCCTCGCGCTTCAAGGATCATTACCAGGTGTTGGCCTCGCCGCTACTGGGCAATGGTCTTGCAGCAGGCTTGATCCAGCGCCTGTTATTCCGTCAGTTGCGCCGGCCAAGCGACAGACTGGACTTGCAGCAGTGCGTCCAGCAGATGCACGACGTCCTGCAGGCGCAGCAGCAGCCTCTTTTCCGAGAGGGCCGGGTGCTGCAAACGCAGGAGGAAGTTCTGGGCGAGTTGCACCACCTGACCGAGGCCATCGTGACGCGGCGCGTACCGATATGGCGCACCCTGAACATGCTCTGAGAAAGGGGGCCGCTGCCCGCCCGGACATTGCCTGGCGTCATCATGTCCGGTCGTTGTGGCGGCGTGCCGGCCAATGCGGTTTCGCGGGTAAAATAGAGGCTGCATTGGGCCGGTACTCTCCGCCCGGCCAGTCATGGCTTCGGGAGGGTAGCTGGTCTTTCCCGCCTGCAACGATAGTGAGACGCCACCATTGGATAGTGAAGAAGAAAAGTCTGGTCCTGCCCGCGAGACACCGACTGAACGGGTCAGTCGCTTGCTGCGTGAGCTCATCGGCCTGACGGGCCAACCCGATGCGACCGTAGCGACGCTTGAGTTGCAGCTCGGCGAGATTTTCACCCGTACCTTGATCGATCCCGAGACCCCGGATCGCCATCTTGCCATCACCGCGTTGCTGCCCCGTTGCGAACAGCCGCATTACCTGCCGCGGATGTTTTCCCCACCGGGCGCACCGCCCTTGCCGCCGCAGACCGATTTCCTCTGGCACGCCGACCAAGGTTGCTATATCGTCGTGCAACGCATTGCCGTGGCGGAACTGCCCGACGAGCGCAGCATCATGGATGCCATCCTGGTCACCGCCGACATTGCTCGCGACTATCACCTGGCCATCAATGCCAGTGCCGCTTCGGCGGGCTGATTTCCCCCTGTTTCCTTAGCGAGTTCGTGCTGCGCCAGTCCGATAAGGCGCGCCTGCCCATTTGTGGCCAGGCGCGCTGCCCTGGGCGAGCGCTGTCGCCCAGTAGCAGCATCAGGCGTACAGGCCCTGACTCAGCGGCGCGCTGCCATATTTGCTGCGCACGGTGGCGCGCACGCGCGAGACCCGCGAACGCACGGTACCAATAGGGATATGCAGGTGTTCGGCGGCTTGTTCGTAGGTGGCGTCACCATCAAGCACGGCCTCGAAGGTGGCGCGGATCTTGACGGGGAGTTCGTTGAGCAGGCCTTCAACCTTCTCCGCCATCTGGCGCATTTCATAGAGGACGGCCGGATCAGCGTGGGTGTCGACGATCTGTTCCATGAAATTCTCATCGACGGCGTCGCAGCGATCGGCGATGTTGCGGCGTACCTGATTGCGCGCCAGATTCAAGGCAATGCCGAACAGCCAGGTAGAGGGCTTGGAAAGCCCGGAAAAGCGATGCGCACATTTGCTGGCCTCGATGAAGGTGTTCTGTACTACATCTTCGGCGTCTTCATAGCTGCCGACATAGCGCTGGACAAAGCGCAACAGATGACTTCTGTGTTCGGTATACAGCTTGACCACATCGATGGTGACCACTTGGGTCGCCGGATGCTCCAGACCATCATCGCCATGCTGCTCGGCGCTGTCGTGCAGTTGTTCTTCCAATGCTTGATTCATTTTCTCCTCCTTGGAAAGTCGAGGGGTGGGTGGGGGCTCGGTTACGCCGCGTTCAATGGCAAACCTTGCGTGTTGGAGCGGAAGATAGCAGCGACAGATGAAGTTTCATCAAAACGATGAACATTCATGAGACTTTGAAAAATGTTGAGGAAGCTCTTCATCATTGATGAGAAATTCCCGGAACCGGAGATGTTACGGTAGCCACCGATAAAGATGTGCGCTCCGCCATGGGAGCTTGGGAGGCGAAGGAACCATGGATGCAGGCCGGACCACTCAAGGCCATGAACATGAAAATCACCACCTTCGACAGCCTCGACAGCCTGCTCCCGGATAACACGCTGCCCAGGTCGCACCTGCGTCACGGTCATCGCCTCGGCGTCGATCCCATGATCAATGCCAATGCGGCGGCTGAACTTAGTCCGCTGGATGCGCTGGAAGTCCTGGCCGGGGTCCAGGAAGGACTGACCTTCAGCCGCAAGAGTCTGCGGCAGCGCCTGCGCGCACCGGTGCGCGCACAGACCCAGCGAAAAACTCCGACACCGACACGCAAGGCCAAAGTTAAAGTGGGCGAGAAGGAAGGCCGTGATGACGACGAGCAGGAACTGTTCGCACCGGTCGAACAAACCCTTGATCTGCTGCGTAACGGCGCTGACCGGGAGCGCCAGGCCGAAGTGGAGGCCATGCTGGCTAAGTATTTCGATCCACTCCAGCGCTACCACGTTTTCTACGAGGCTTTGGACCAGATCGAAGAGACTCCACTGGGCGGCGGCAAGGATAGATCGGTCAAGAAAGCGCTCACGACGATGATGAACAATCTCATGGAGCGCCATCCGCATGAGCTAAGACGCGCCTTGCAGCAGAGCGATGAGATGGTCAATTCCCTGGAAGCGATGGCTGGCGAGGATGGCGTGAACACCAACGGTCCCAGCACGCGCGAGCTGCGCTTCCTGATAGGTGCCAAGTCCAAGGGCAATTTCGACGCGCCGCTGACCCCGCTGACCATGCTCAAGGCACTGATCAAGAATTTTGGTCCGATCAAGTGCGAGCAAGCCTTGAGCAGCTTGCGAGCACGCATGATGGCCGGCTTCTAGCCCTTCCTTTAAAAAGATGAAATGAAAGTGGAACACGATGCAACCAGTACTGAAATGGCCCGCGCTGCCGCAAGCGCGAGCGGGAGTCGCGGCATGACACCCCGATTCGATTTTGCGTGGCCNGAGCCCNTGCGACGCAGTCTTCTGGATGGCTGGCTGCTTANCAATCCGGCAGACCTGAGCTATCAACGTCGGCCGTCTGGCGCATTGCGCATCCCGGAATTCTGAAACGCCACCGGCGCGCGGCGTGCTGGCACCACCGGCATGGTCGGCGACTTTTTCATTCAATTCTTCCTCAGTGTCTTCATCCACTCACCGGAATAGAAAGAATCAAGATGAAATCGGATTTGCGCAAAAACCCGCATCGGAGCATGGGCCGCTACTGGCTCACGATGTCTGATGCCTCGGCCTTTACGCTGGTGCGATCATGCATTGCCATTGCTGATGCGTTGCGCGTGACGCTCTGCGAGCAAGAAAAGCTGCTGATCAGGCAAAGCAGCGCGGAGCTGGCGGTGCTGCTGCTGAGTGCGGCAGAAGCTGGTTGGGGCAAGGGCAAGGTGGCGCATCTGGTGTCACAGATGGTGGAAGTGCGCAACCTTGACAACCTTGCCAAGGGCAGGGTGTATCTGCTGATCCGGGATGCCATGGCACGCTTGCCGATGATTCTGTGGCCACCAGAGAAGATGCAGATGCGTCGCGAATTACTCGAGGAGCTGACACGCCAGATCAACCTCTACCAAGCCGATGTGCCGGCCGTCATGACCCGTGACGAGATTCGAGAACGCCAATGGCGCGAATCCTTGCTTGCCATGCGCAAGCAGGAAACCAGGATCAGGAGCTCAGAGCAGTGATATGAAAGAGACGCTCACTACCATGATTCATGACGCCAGCCTGCAGAAGGCAGTGGCGACCCTGCCTCTTGATGATGGCTTGGTGCTGTTCGTCTATCCCTTGGCCGACGGCGTCATTGTCGGACTGGGCGGCGCGCGGGAGAGGACCACATCTGCCAAGCAGATACTGAGCAGACGCTCGGAGGACCTGGAACGCTATGGCGCCTGGCTACCCGCCATGTTCAATGACGGCAGCCTTTACGTACTGCGACGCATGAGTAGCGTCGATGCGCAAGCCCTCCCCATGGACGAGACGGCGCTGGCTATTGCAGAGGAGTTGCTGAATTGATCAACCAAAAACTGAGCGGCAGTGATCTAAGTACCTTGCGGGGGCTCGACGATCTTGGTGAGATCCATAGCCTTCCTGAGCTGCCCGTCATCCGCAAAGCGTTGCCGGAGCTGCTGCCCGGCGAGCAGGAGAGTTCACTGCCGCCCCTGGATCTGCCGGTCGATCCGGGGATGGTGGTGCTCAACCGGTTGCTGGGCCCCGAATGCTCCTTCGATAGCCCGGCATGGAGCGCCAATCCGGTACCGCGAATGCGCGAGCTGCAAAAGACACTCATCGCGCACTCGCTGCAACTGCCCGAAGAATTGCGCGGTCCCTGCCTGGCCGCGGTTCGCAGGGTCAATGACAACATCGACTGGCGCTTGCGCCTGCAGCAGATGCGTCGCAGTCACGCCGAGGGTCCGTCCAATCAGCAAGACCAGGAAAATGATGAGAAGAAAGAGACCGCATGATGCCTTGTCCGATGAACTGCTCATGGCCATCGGTCTGGTATGGGGCTACTTCAGCGCCTACCAGTACGAAGGCGCCCATGAGCTGGCCCAAGGCTGCCTGCAAGTCTGGCCGGACGACCCGAAACTGTTCCTGATGGCCTCCTATGCCGCGGCCGAATTACTGGAGCCAGTAGACCGTCAGCGTCTGGAGGCTATGCGCAACAAGGAAAACGAAGCCTGGATCGACTTGATCGTCGCCAGGCTCGATGCTGGCGAGGCGTCTCAGGCGCTTTCCGCCACCACTCGCTAGGGGACGGCATGCAAGGAATCGGGATACTGATGGCGCTCAACAAGTTTGCTGCCAAACTTGCTCAGCGCGCTGAATTGATCGTCGCCGCCTTCGTCATCGGCATCGTGTTCATGCTGGTGCTGCCCATGCCGGTATGGCTGCTGGACATGCTCATCGCCTTGAGCCTGTGTATTTCCGGCCTGATTGTGATCGTGGCCATGTATATGCCCGGTCCGACGGCCTTTTCCACCTTCCCGGCGGTACTACTGCTGACCACCCTGTTCCGCCTGGCCATCTCGGTCTCGACCACCCGTCTGATCCTGCTGGAGGGCGATGCCGGCCATATCGTCGAAACCTTCGGCAACTTCGTCGTGGGAGGCAACCTGGTGGTGGGGCTGGTCATCTTCTTGATTCTGACGGTGGTGCAGTTCATCGTCATCACCAAGGGTTCGGAGCGGGTCTCGGAAGTGTCGGCACGCTTTTCCCTGGACGCCATGCCCGGCAAGCAGATGTCCATCGACAGCGATCTACGCGCCGGCATCCTGACGGCCGAAGAAGCCAAGGAAAAGCGCGCCAAGCTTGGTCAGGAAAGTCAGCTGCACGGTGCGATGGACGGTGCGATGAAGTTCGTCAAAGGGGACGCTATCGCCGGTATCTGTATCGTGGCCATCAACCTGATTGGCGGCATTTCGATCGGGATCATCCAGCGCAATCTGGATGCGGCCGAATCGATGCGGGTGTATTCCATCCTCTCCATCGGCGATGCCCTGATCGCGCAGATTCCAGCCCTGCTGATCTCCCTCGGGGCGGGCGTGATCACCACCCGGGTCAGCAAGGATGAGGAACCGGGGCACAGTACCAATATTGGCCGCGACCTGGTCGGTGAACTCTTTGCCGAGCCGCGGGCGCTGCTGACGGCAGCGGCTATCATGCTGCTGTTCGCGGCTATCCCGGGGATGCCCAGCATGGTGTTCATCATCTTGGCGCTGGGTCTGTTCGTGGCCGGCATGGTCGGCATTCTCAAGCCGCTGGTCGATGCCCAGAGCAAGCTGGAGGCCGAGGAGATCGAACGCGCCAACGCCGGCATCGTCGATCTGACCAACTTCTCGGCCACCACCCCCTTTACGCTGCGTATGCCAGAAGTCATGCGCAACACGCCCGAGGCCGAGATCATTCGTTCTGCGGTACGCATCATGCGCAACGGGCTATTGGAACGACGCGGCATTCCCGATCTCAAGCCCATCGAGTTCGAGTTCCATGGGGCGGTGCCGGAGGGGCGGGTACAGTTCCTGATGGCCGAGGTGCCCTTGATCGACGAGCCCATCATGCTGGGCTGGGGCGCCAC
Organism: Herbaspirillum sp. B65; assembly: GCF_000333555.1. Taxonomy (NCBI): domain Bacteria; kingdom Pseudomonadati; phylum Pseudomonadota; class Betaproteobacteria; order Burkholderiales; family Oxalobacteraceae; genus Herbaspirillum; species Herbaspirillum sp. B65. The sequence continues at coordinate 9,621 of NZ_BADI01000389.1, forward strand.
GCGCGAGAATCTGGAGCGGGTGACCGAACTCGGCTTCGAGGCACACGAACGCAATATCGCCGGCTCACGGCGTCGGCGTGTCTGGCTGCGCCTGGAGGATGAAGAAAAGCTGGCCCAGACCGGTGTCCCCGTGCAGCGCTGGGAACACGTCTTCTCGGCCGATATCGAGGTGGAGATGTTGCGCAACTGCCAGATGTTCGTCGGCGTCAACGAAGTCATCCGTTTCACGCGCTGGGCCGAGCGGCGTTATCCAGAGCTGGGCAAGGAAGTCATCAAGTCGGTGACCCTACCCCGGCTCACTGAAGTCGTGCAGCGCCTCACCCGTGAGGGCGTCGCCCTGCGCAACGCCCGTCTGCTGCTGGAGACGACGCTGGACTGGGCGCCCAAGGAGCGTGACCCGGATGTGATCGCCGACTATGTACGGCTGGCATTCAAGCGTCAGCTCTGCTTCGAGGTCGCCAGGGAGGGACTCATCGAAGTCATCTTGCTGTCCCCTGAACTGGAAGACAAGCTGCGCAATGCCATGCGCCAGACTAGCCAGGGGAGCTACCTCGATATCGATTCGGAGCTGGAACAGATGTTTCTGGATCGTCTCAACGAATTGTCTTCCAACGTCAGTACGCCCATCACGCCACCAGTGCTGGTGACCGCCGCCGACATCCGGCGCTCGGTGCGCAAGCTCATTGAAGAAGAATTCTTTCCGGTCCCTGTCTTCGCATTTTCCGAGCTGACCCAGCACGCCAAGGTGAAACCGGTCGGCATGATCGAGATATGAACCGCGCACGGCGCAGCTGCACCATCATGGAACTTGTTGCCACAGGCCGACATAAAGAGAGGTAGGTCTTCTCCGTCTCACACCGGCTGCAAGCTTGCAGCCAGTCTGTCTGCCGACTGCTTCGATGCTGCTGCGGCGACGGTGAAGATGTCAGGAGCCGCCCTCATGGCGGCCGTCGCAATTCATCTGTTGGAGCAGCAATCATGGCTTTTCATGTCACATCTTCGACCCCGGCCGAGGTCCGTCACGATCGTCCCGTCGAAACTGGGTCCTCGTCCGTCCTGGCCAAGGCCTGCCGCCAGGCGGCGTTACTGTCGCGCCGGTTCATGGGCGCGTATGCAGGCTTCAGTCTGCAACACCTTGATCACACCATGCGCGTATTTTCCATGCGCAACGGCGAAGCGCTCGATATCGACGCCTTCTACTCGGGGATATTGGCGCACGCTCGGCATCGGCTGCAAGGCAGGCAGGCCGCCGTCGAGCAAGACCTGATTCGTCTCAAGGCGCTGCTGGAAGAAGGCGAGCAACGCGCGCACGCCAGCGCCGCTGAGGAGGGCGTTGGCGGTGGGATGCCGAGCGACGCGGCAGGACGGGCGCGGCGCGAGCAGGAGCAGCGTAATGCCCGCCATTATCAGCGCACTTATGCCCAGGCCGGCCGCACCAATGCACTGGCTCTGCTGGGCGGGGAGGGGGGGACGGCTGCACCGTATGTCGGGCATCCACCGACATCCCAACCCACGCTCACCGAGATCCTGGACGCCCTGGCACGCCAGCGTCAACGAGACGGCGACGGGGCAGCAGCAGATCCGCTGGATCGCAGCGAACAGAGCTGATCGAGCAAGCGTTCCAGCCTAACGTCCTTTCGCCTCCCATATCGCTTGACTCAACGGAGTGTAAGTCATGAGCCTTTCTGCAAAAGAAGTATCAGCGCAGCAGCACGCGTCACCGATGACTCGCGAACAAGCGCAGAACATCATCGAACGGGCGAGCAAAGACAGTTTTCTGGCGCGGGAGATCGAACAGCTCAGGAAGAAGTGCTGCCTGTTCATCGGGGAAGTCATGCAGGAGATCAACCAGTCGCTAGCCGAAAAGAAAAGCGCATTCGGCCCTGCTGCGCAGCAAGTCGACAGCACCAATTTCCTTGCAGCNNGNCCAGTCGGAAACGCGAGAAGCTTGCCAAGCAACGGCGCGAGCTGGCCGAAGCCATGGTCATTGGCGCCTTGCTCAACAGCGACAATCCCGGCTGAATCCACTCGATCCGTCGACCGGTAAGAGCAGCGGTGGCAGCCTCTTGCTGGCCTTGCTGAAAACCGCCGACTTCTGAGGCTGTACGCGGGATCCCAACACTGGTTCACTCTTGAATTTGATGGAGCATTGTCATGTATGAAATGCGGATTCTGAATGGTTACCTTCGCGGCGCAACCGTTCCGCTCAGTGACCAGGTCTGCATCATCGGCGCCAGCGACGCCGCCGATGTGGTCCTGGCCGACCCGGGCATCGCTGCACGCCACGCCAGTCTTTCGCTCGGTCCCCAAGGCTGGTCGCTGGAGGCGCTGGACGGCCTGCTGCTCAACGCTGATGACAACCACCAGCGTGATTTCCTCCAGCTGAAGATCGACGATTTCGCGCGCCTCGGTCCGATCTGGCTGACCGTCACCGAAGAAGGCAGTACTTGGCGCGACCCACCCCCGGAGCCAGCCGACAGCATGGCCGAGGCGCAAGATCTCGTGGTACCTGCCACGCCTGAAGGCAGCAGCGCCGACGGCGCGGTGCCGCACGATGCCGTGGTGACGTCCGATGCTGCCACGGCCACTTCGCCGGCTGGTATTTTGCAGCCCATGCCGGTCAGAGCCAGGCGCAATCGTCGCCTGCTCCTGCTGCCATTGTCACTGATAGCACTGCTTTCGGCCGCAGCAGCCTATGCCATCACGCGCCATTATCCGGCAGGCGGGGAGGAGAGCCTGCCCCCCAATGAGCGACTGCTGGCACCGCTCGGTGCCAAGGCATCCATCGAGCCGCCGGCCGCCAAGATGAGTGCCGAGCAGTTGCGTGCCGCGTTTCGCAAGCGGCTGGCGGAGGTGGATCTGCTCAAGCGTTTCAATCTACAACTGGAGGATCGGGAGTGGGTACTGCAAGCGGCCTTGGATGAGGAAGAGAGCGAACGTTTCCAGCGAATGCTTGGTAGCTTCGTGCGCACCCATGACATCGACTTTCCAGTCAAGGTCAAGATCGGCAGCGCTGAATCGATGTTGCCGTTCCGCATACAGCAGGTCATTTCCGGCAGCAATGCCAGCATCGTCACCGACGATGGCCGTCGCCTCTATATCGGAGACGAATATCGTGGCGTCGTGCTGGCCGGTATCGACGGCAACCAGGTCAGCTTCACCGGTCGCCACAACATCAACGTTCGGTGGTGAACGCGATGGCGACAATGACCGCAGCGATCGAGGGCAGCGATCCACTGGAGCTGAAACTGCAGTACATGCGTCGGCAGTTGGGCGCATGGCGCCAAAGCCTGGACCCGCGCCCAGGTTTCGTCAGTTTCGGCAAGGTATCTCAGGTATTGGGCACGCTGGTGGAAGCCCACATGCCGCCGGTGCAGATCGGTGAGCTCTGCCATCTGCGCGACCCGCACGTGGAGGGACCGCCCATCCTGGCCGAAGTGGTGGGCTTCACCGACAAGGCCGCGATCCTCTCGGCGCTCAGTCCGCTCGAGGGGGTCTCCAGCAGTACCATCATCGAACCCTTGCGGCGCGCCCACAGCATCGAGGTCGGCGACCACCTGTTCGGCTGCGTTCTGGATGGATTTGGCCGCTGGATGTTCCGTGCGCTGGCAGCGGCCGAGAACGTGGCGACATGGCGTGCCATGTCGCCGGTCATGCGCGACGCTCCCAAGGCCACTGACCGGCCGCGCATCTCAGTGCCGTTGGCTACGGGGGTGCGGGCCATTGATGGTCTGCTGACCATGGGTACCGGACAGCGCATCGGCGTATTTGCCGGCCCTGGATGTGGCAAGACCACGCTGATGGCAGCCATTGCACGTGGCTGTGAAGCGCAGGCCATCGTCTTTGGGCTGATCGGGGAACGTGGTCGTGAGCTCAATGAATTCCTGGAGCACGAACTGGATGCCGAATTGATCCGCAAGACCGTGGTGGTCTGTGCGACCTCTGACCGTACCTCGATGGAGCGGGCGCGCGCTGCCTTTACCGCGACGGCCATCGCCGAGGCTTTCCGCGATCGCGGCATGAAGGTATTGCTGCTGGTGGACTCACTGACCCGATTTGCCCGCGCACAGCGCGAAATCGGCCTGGCCGCCGGTGAGCCGCCTGCCCGAGGCGGCTTCACGCCCTCGGTATACACCATGCTGCCGCGCCTGATCGAGCGCGCAGGAGGCACACCTCAGGGTTCGATCACGGCGATGTATACGGTACTGGTTGACGGCGAATCAGTCTCGGATCCCATCGGTGACGAGGCCAAGTCCTTGCTCGACGGGCATATTTTACTGACCCGCAAGCTGGCTGAACAAGGGCATTACCCGGCCATTGATGTGCTGGCCAGCATCAGCCGGGTGATGAGTAATGTGACCACCCGCGAGCACCGTAAGGCCGCATCGCATTTCCGTGAACTGATGGCGCGCTATCAGGAGATGGAGTTGCTCATCCGCCTGGGTGAGTACAAGAGCGGAACCGATCCGGTGGCCGATCGTGCCGTCAAGCTGCGCGCTGAACAACTCGCTTTCCTGCGCCAGGACACTAGCACCAGTGCCCCCTTCCAGCCCACTTTGGACAAGCTCATGGAACTGCAGGCATGACGATCGGACAGCAGTCGGCGGGTGGGATGGGGCGCCGCCCCCGCCGCGAGGTCATTGATGTCCCCGAACGCAAGCGCGAGGACCGTCGGCTCGATCAGTTGCTCCATGTGCGCAAGCAACGCCTGGGGCGTCTGGAGCGCGAACGCAACGAAGCCCGCCAAGCCTGGCGCGCGTCACGCAACCAATTGCAGCAGGCCCGGCAACTCTGGCGCGACATGCTTGCCCGCACGCAGGAGCAATGGCTGCATCACGCCGAGAGTCAGCAG
>NZ_BADI01000388.1:0-2527 GCF_000333555.1 Herbaspirillum sp. B65
CTCGCATTGTCCTGCGTGATTCATCGATATGCAGGAGAGCCAGTCCGTACAGACCGCTGCCCCTGCGCCGTCAGCACCGGCCCCGGCCGCGCCGCCGAGTGCACCGACCAACGCGATCGACCATCCCAGGCGGGGCACGCGTGCCTTCCTGGAACGTGCGCCCGGAGCGGCTCAGAGCCGGGTGAGCAACAAGCGTCGTTACGGTGATTCGTCAGAGATTGTCCAGGGCGACATCACGCACTGGCAGCGCATGGATACGCAGGTCAGTAATGCCTTGGAAGCGATTCCCCAGGGTGATGAGCTGGCTCGCGGCACGCGTGTGGATAAACCCTACATGCGCCGCGTCAGCGAGGGCAGGGAAGTTACGCAGAAGGGCGCTTGGACAGCCACGGCGCCAGCCCAGGCCAACAAGAACCCGGGGAAATGGACGAGCGGGCTCAGCAAGTCCTTGCGTGAGCGCGCCCAGTTCGCCCGTGTGCATGGTGTGCTGTTCGAAGCACCATGGCTACCAAGCTCGGGTCTGGCGCAGACCTGAGGGCTGCCGGATCGATCCCGGCAACACTGCTTCAGAAATCAAGTTGCATTCATTCCGGTTGGAGATAAGCATGAAAAGGCATCTGTCTGGCATCGACGCCATGGAGCGCGAGAACGGGCCACAAAAAAATCGCAAACGCCGCAGGTCACCCTCACTGGAACAGTTCGGGGATGACGAGGAGCTGCGTCTGGACGAGTACTTCCCCTGGCATCGAATTCGCCGCCTGCCGCGCAGTAAGCCACCAGCAGAGCAGCCGTGGCGGCAATTTTCTCAGGTGAGCATTGCGCACGTCCCTATACAGCAATGCTGGCTTCGTCATCTCAACTCAATATAAGGAAGATCCATGCAATGGCACGAAGGGTATGTGTCCGATATCGATTATGTGGCCGCGTTCTTTCCTGAACAGAGTCCGGCCCTGCTCAGTTTCGCCTGCCTGCTCAATGGCTGCGAACCACCTTCCCCTGAGCGGCATTTCCGCTATCTGGAACTAGGGTCGGGCCAGGGACTGACTGCCAATATCCTGGCCGCAGCCAATCCGCACGCTGATTTCTATGCCGTCGATTTCAATCCGGCACACATCGCGGCCAGCCGGCAATTGGCGCAAACGGCTGGGCTCCAGAACATCCACTTTCTGGAAAATAGTTTCGCTGATCTGGCCGAGGGCGTCATCGACCTGCCGCCAGTGGATTTCATCACGATGCATGGCGTCTACAGCTGGGTCAACGCCGACAACCGCCATCACATCATGCGGCTGGTCAAGCGCTACCTGAAGCCGGGTGGGATCGTCTACCTGAGCTACAACGCCATGCCAGGCTGGACTACGACCTTGCCGTTCCAGCGCCTGTTGCTGGAGCACGCCACTCTCTATCCGGGTAGCAAGTCGGCGCAAATCGACAAGGCCCGCTCGCTGGTGCGTGGCCTGATGGAAACGCGTGCCGGCTATTTCACCAGCAATACCAGCGCGAATCTGCAGAACTATCTGCGGGGAGCGATGGAGGAAGATGCCAGCCGATCGCCCTATCTAGCCCATGAGTACATGAACCAGGGCTGGGAGCCGCTTTATCACGTCGATGTGGCCCGCGATGCGGCCCAGGCCAAGCTGGATTATGTGGGGTCGGCCGACTTGTCATGGGCATTTCCCGAGCTTTACCTGAGTGCGGAGCAGCGCGACTTTCTGCAGGAGATCCAGGATCCGGGACTGCGCGAAACGGTGAAGGACTATCTCAAGAACACGTGCTTTCGCAAGGACATCTACGTGCGCGGCAAGCGGCCTGTCAGCTCCCATCGCCAAGAACAGTGGTTCAGTCGCATTGGCCTGGCACTGACGGTGTTGCGGGAGACGGTGAGCCTGAAGATGGGATTCCCGCTACGCCAATACCAGCCCGATGGAGAAATCTATAACGTCATACTGGACGCTCTTGCGCAGGGGCCGAAAAGCCTGGCGGAACTGCGCCAACTGTCGTCCCTGCAGGGCAAGAGTCTGAGTGAACTTGCCCAGTTGGCGGCCCTGCTGATCGACACCGGACAGGCCGCGCCCTATCTGCTGCAGTCTGCCTTGCAGGATCGTGCTCCGGCGCAGCGCCTGAACCAGGCCATTGCCCAGCTCGATACCGGCTATCGCGTGTTCGCCTCGCCCTTGCTGGGGAGTGGCGTGGCCGCGCCACTGTTCCAGCGACTGGTCTACGACTCACTGGCTGATCCCCAGGCCGCCACCATGAGTTCCACCGACGTGGCCAGCCGGGTGCTGCGCCAGGTCGAGTCGCAGCATGTACCGATTCTGCTCAACGAGCGCGAACTGGTCAGCGAGCAGGAGAAATGGCAGGAGGTACAAGAGACCGTCAAGGCCATCCTCACGCGTCGGCGGCCATTCTGGAAACAGTTGTTGATGCTGCCTGAAGCGGCAGCGGCGCAAACCGGGAGCGATATCTGAAGCATCCCGAACCGGTTTTTTTGCCTCCCTTGTCGATAAAGAGGAAATATGAATTGGAATGA
>NZ_BADI01000387.1:0-1653 GCF_000333555.1 Herbaspirillum sp. B65
ACGCCGTGCGCAAGGCCGAAGCCACCGCCCAGGAAAAGATGTCGGGCGTCACCGCCGGGATGCCGCTGCCCCCGGGCTTCAAGATGCCGTTCTGATGGCGCTGCAGCCCGCGGTAAACCCGCGGCCGCTGCCAGGCGTTGCGGTAGTGCAGAACTTCATGGTTCATGATTCTGGTGGAATGCAGGATTGCTTAGTGGAGGCTTCATGTTCATCGTCTCGATCACGTACACCAAGCCAGCAAGCGACATCGACGCCTTGCTGACCGCGCACAAGAAATTCCTCAACCAGCAATATGCCGAAGGCGTATTCCTGATGTCGGGCCGCAAGGTGCCACGTACCGGCGGCATCATCCTGGCCGACTGCGCCGACCGTGCCGAGATCGAAGCCATCATGGAATCGGACCCCTTCTTCATCGGTGGCGTGGCCGAATACGAGATCATCGAATTCGTCCCCTCCATGACGGCCGAGGCGCTCGACGCCTTCCGCTATTCCGTAGACCGCAATTGAAAACGCCCTCCAGTCTCACCCTCCTGACCGAATCGCTGCGCCGGCTCCCCGGCATCGGCCCCAAGACCGCGCAGCGCATGGCGTACCACCTGTTGCAGCACGACCGCGATGCGGCCGCCGACCTGAGCCGTTCGCTGGCCAAGGCACTGGACACCATCCGCCACTGCGCGCTGTGCAATACCTTCACCGAGCAAGTCATCTGCGACACCTGCCAGGACAGCCAGCGTGACCACACCCAACTGTGCGTGGTGGAGTCGCCTTCGGACCAGGTGATGATCGAACAGACCCTGACCTTCAAGGGCCTGTACTTCGTCTTGATGGGCCGCCTCTCGCCGCTGGACGGCATCGGCCCGCGTGACATTCACCTGGAAAAGCTCATCACCCGCGCCACCGATGGCGTGGTCACCGAAGTGGTCCTGGCCACCAATTTCACCAACGAGGGCGAAGCCACCGCCCACTACATCAGCGAGACCCTCAAGGCGCGTGGCCTGAAGGTCAGCCGCCTGGCGCGTGGCGTGCCGGTGGGCGGCGAGCTGGAGTACGTGGATGCCGGCACCATCGCGCGCGCCATGCTGGATCGTCGCACCACCTGAGCTTGTGTCTGAAATGCGCGACATCCCGCGCACGCTGCAATAGAATGTCGCCTGCCGGCTTGCACCTCTGATGTCCGGCCATAGCATGGAGTCCCCGCAGAAAAGGAGAACACCGGAGTCGCCCCCACGGCACCTCGCACGTCGCCCCAGGCATCCGGTGCAAGCACGATGACTACAGCCACACCCAAGCCCGGCCCGCTGGCCGGTATCAAGGTACTCGAACTGGGTACGCTCATCGCCGGGCCATTCTGCTCGCGCATGTTGGCCGAGTTCGGCGCCGACGTGATCAAGATCGAAGCCCCCGGCGATGGCGATCCGCTGCGCCACTGGCGTGTGCTCAAGGACGGCACCTCGCTGTGGTGATCGGTCCAGGCGCTCTACAAGAAGAGCATCTCGCTCTCCATGAAGGATGAACGGGCCCAGAAAATCGCTCGTCAGCTCGCCCTGAAGGTGAACGTCATCATCGAGAACTACCCCCGCGGCGTGCTGCAGAAGTGGAAGCTCGGCTATGAAGACCTCAGACATCTGAACCCTGCCACCATCGTGGCGCGCC
>NZ_BADI01000386.1:0-1614 GCF_000333555.1 Herbaspirillum sp. B65
TCTTGGGCATCGTCATGCAGCGCGCGGTAGCCGCGGGCAACCAGTCGTTCGTCGTCGCTCTCGAAACCGGGCTTGGCTGGCAATTCAAATTCGCAGCCATTGCTCAGCTTGACGGCATAACGTGCCGGGCCCGGCGTATGTCCTTCGATCACCACCAGGCCATGGGCATCGCTCACGCCCATGGCGATCTGCACGCCATCCTTGAAGAGAACATAGGGTTCGTGCATGAAGCCCCGTCCTTGCGCGCAATGCGTCTTGAGCTGGAAGCTCAGGCGTTGCTGCTGCTTCAGCTCGGACATGGCCGGTGGATCCGGCAGTGCGGGAACGGCTTCATTGGCTGGCCCATCGTGGTCGTACTGGGCGGCATGGGCGTGCCAGTGACCGCTGGATGATGGTCTTTGAGATGAGCCGCCGCTTCTTCCTGGTTGGCGGCCAGCAAGACCGTGTAGCCACGCCGCTCGAAGGAGCGCCCCAGGGTGCGTGCGAAAGCGGCATCGTCCTCGATGATCAGAAGCAGGCGATCAGCCGGCATGTTGCATTTCCTATTTCTTCTACTTTCCCAAAGGCGCTATTGTACGGCCAGACGACACCTGGCATGGCCGGCACCTGAAGAAAAAGGAATGATGTCCGTCAAAGACGCCTCANGCCTGGCTTGCGGTACATCAAGCAGGATCGTGAAAATCCCCGTGCTCGCCGTTTTCCAGGCTGATGGCCGACAAGGGCAGCTCCAGCGTGACCCGGGCACCACCGCCGTCGAGATTGCTGGCCCATACCCGCCCGCCCAGCTTGCGCGCCACATTGACCACGAAGAACAAGCCCAGCCCGCGTCCCGGCTTGCCCTTGGTGGATTGGTAGGGCTTGCCGATCTGGTTGATCATCCAGTCCGGGAAACCGGGGCCCTGGTCGCTCACTTCCATGAGCAGCAAGTCCCCTTCCCTGCGCACCTGCAACGCCAACCACTGGGGCGAGACCTCGAAGGCATTGTCCAGCACATTGCCCAGCATCTGCTTGATGGCCGAGTCGAAGGCGACCGGCACATCCTGTTCGATCAGGTTGCGATACTCGAACACTTCCACCGGCCGCGTCTTGCGCCAGTCCTCGGCCACGCTGTCGAGGAAGGTGTTGAGGGTGGTCTTGATGGAGGACTCGCCGCGCGCCTGCCCGGCCGAGAGCAAGACGCCGCTGACGATGGACTTGCAGCGCTGCAACTGCGCTTCCATCTCGCTGATGTCGTCCAGCATGTCGGGACGCTGGCTGATTTCGGGCATCCGCTTCCAGTCGCCCAGGATGACCGAGACGGTGGCCAAGGGCGTGCCCAGTTCATGCGCCGCGCCCGAGGCCAACAGGCCCATGCGCACGATGTGGTCTTCCTCGGCGGCGCGCTGGCGCAGGTCGGCCAGCAAGGCGTCACCGGCGCGCAGGTTGCTGCTGATACGGGTGATGAAGAACACCATCAGCCCGGCATTGAGCAGGAAGCAGATCAGCGTGCCTTCCACGTACAGGCTCAAGAAGCCCCGCGTATGGTCCGGCGGCAGCGGCAGCGGTTCGGAAAACAGCGCCAGCCCGGCCAGGCAGAGCATGGTCACGCCGACGATGGCCCAGCTCGACCAGGGC
>NZ_BADI01000385.1:0-1615 GCF_000333555.1 Herbaspirillum sp. B65
CGTGGTCCGTCTGCGCGGTTCGCTGCAGATCGAGCACACCCTGGCCAAGCGCGGTGCCGACAAGCTCTGGAATCTGGTTCACAACGAACCCTTCGTCAACGCCCTGGGCGCCCTGACCGGCAACCAGGCCATGCAGCAGGTCAAGGCTGGCCTGAAGGCAATCTACCTGTCCGGCTGGCAAGTGGCCGGCGACGCCAACCTGGCCGGTGAAATGTATCCCGACCAGTCGCTGTACCCGGCCAATTCGGTGCCGATGGTGGTCAAGCGCATCAACAACACCTTCGCCCGCGCCGACCAGATCCAGTGGTCCGAAGGCCGTGACGACATCGACTTCTTCGCGCCCATCGTGGCCGATGCCGAAGCCGGTTTCGGCGGCGTCCTGAATGCCTTCGAACTGATGAAGTCGATGATCGAAGCCGGTGCCGCCGGTGTGCACTTCGAAGACCAACTGGCCTCGGTCAAGAAGTGCGGCCACATGGGGGGCAAGGTGCTGGTGCCGACCCGCGAAGCCTGTGAAAAGCTCAACGCCGCCCGTCTGGCCGCCGACGTCATGGGCACCAAGACCCTGGTGATCGCCCGTACCGACGCCGAAGCCGCTGACCTGTTGACCTCGGACGTGGATGCCAACGACAAGCCCTTCCTGTCGGGTGAGCGCACTGTCGAAGGTTTCTTCAAGACCCATCCGGGCATCGATCAGGCGATCTCGCGTGGCCTGGCCTATGCCGAGTATGCCGACATGGTCTGGTGCGAAACCGGCAAGCCGGACCTGGCTTTTGCCAAGACCTTCGCCGAAGCCATCCATGCCAAGTTCCCGGGCAAGCTGTTGGCCTACAACTGCTCGCCGTCCTTCAACTGGAAGAAGAACCTGGACGACGCCACCATCGCCAAGTTCCAGCGCGAGCTGGGCGCCATGGGCTACAAGTTCCAGTTCATCACGCTGGCTGGCTTCCATGCGCTGAACTACTCGATGTTCAACCTGGCGCACGGCTATGCCCGCAACCAGATGTCGGCCTTCGTGGAACTGCAGGAAGCCGAATTCGCCGCCGCCGCCAAGGGCTTCACGGCGGTCAAGCACCAGCGCGAAGTCGGTACCGGCTACTTCGACGCCGTGACCCAAGCCATCCAGCAAGGCCAGTCGTCGACCACGGCCCTGCATGGTTCGACCGAAGATGAACAATTCTTCGACGACAAGGCCAAGAAGGCCGCCTGAGGCGCTGCTTCGCAGTGGGCAAGACTGTCGTATGAATGTTTGTGAATGTGTGATGTGACGCCGGCCCGCATCCTTGCGCGGGCCGGCGGGGTGACCCCCGAACTTGCTGCCGTACCCCACAAGGGTGCGGCTTTTTTTTCGTCTGCGTGGCCGGGTTCAGCGCAACTGGCCGTCGCGTAGTTCGAACACTGTCTGGCCCAGCGCCTCGACATCGGCCGGGTCGTGGGTGATGAGCAGCATCGGTACCTGCAGATGGGTTTGCAGCTCGGCCAGTTCCTGGCGCATCCGTTGGCGCAAGGACAGGTCCAGCGCCGAGAAGGGTTCATCCAGCAAGAGCATGTCGGGTTCGGCCACCAGCGCGCGCGCCAGCGCCACACGCTGACGCTGCCGCCAGAAATCTGGCCG
>NZ_BADI01000384.1:0-3368 GCF_000333555.1 Herbaspirillum sp. B65
GCGACAGATCCGCCCGCCGTCACAAGCCCATCGCAGGCCGCGATGGCCAGCAATACACGGTGGATGCTTCGGTAGGGGTGTCGCTCTACCCGGATGACGGGCTGGATGTGGAAACCCTGCTGCGGGTAGCCGACTCACGCATGTTCGACCAGAAGCGCCTGCACCGCATCCTGTCGGTGTGAGGCATTGCAGATCATCCCATCAAGCCTATTCGGAGCCATCATGACCCCTGCACCCTTTGCCACCTGTGACCTGTGCGACGCCAACGAAGACAAGCTGGCCGCGGGCACGCTGCACGTCCTGCCCCCCATCTTCGCCAGCTTCGGCCGCAAGCAGGCCTTCGCCGGCCCGGCCAAGACCTTGAAGGTATTCGAGGATAACGTGATGGTGCGCGCCACCCTGGAGACGCCCGGCAATGGCCAGGTGCTGGTGGTCGATGGTGGCGGCAGCCTGCGCTGCGCGCTGGTGGGGGGCAACCTGGCGCAATTGGCGCAGGACAATGGCTGGGCCGGTATCCTGGTCAATGGCTGCGTGCGCGATGCGGCCGAATTGAATGCCTGCGAGGTCGGTATCCGGGCGCTGGCCACCCATCCGCAGCGCAGCTTCCGCAAGGGCGCGGGCGATGCCGATATCAAGGTCGGTATTGCCGGGGTGGCGGTGCATCCAGGCGACTGGATCTATGCCGACGTGGATGGGGTGCTGGTCTCGCGCACGCCGCTTTGAGCGTTTTGCTTCACCTTCAGCCTCATCTTTCCAGCCCGCCGTGAGCGGGCTTTTGTTTGGGCGGCTGCAGGCCGCTCAATCCGGCGCTTTGCGCAGCACCTGGTCGATGGCTGCGGTCTGGGTGACAATTTCCTTCAGATCCTGGTTCAGCAGGCTGGTGCGGCGGCGCAGGTTGTCCCAGCCTGACCAGGCGCTGGCTTCGGCCGGCATCGGTTCGGGCGCGACCGGGCCGATCAGTTCGATCTTGCCCGAGATGGCTTTGTCTTCCGGTGCCGTGGGTGACACCGTGACGGCGCCGCCGCGCTTTTTCGGCTTGGGGGCCAGCAGGCGCTGGGCTTCGGCCAGGTGCTGGCTGGCTTCCAGGTAGGTTTCCTCGATCAGTCTGGCCACCGCAGCCTCGGGCATGTTGTCCTGATGGCGCCGCAGCATCAGGCGCAGGGCGGCAATATGGGCTGCCACCAGATAGTTCTGGACGATGAAGCGATTCAGTTCGCGCACCGCGCGCTGCTTGGTGACCGGTTCATCCATCATGCGCACCAGCGCCGAGATCAGCGCGGCCAGGCTATCCATGAAACCCTTGCGGCAGACCCGGTAGAAGAAGTCATCCTTGACCTTACCTTCCAGCATGTCGCGGCTGGCGGTCAGGTAGCGCTGGCTGGCCTTGAGCACGTTGCGCAGCAGCTTGGGCAGGTCGCGGTACTCCCAGGCCGGCAGCACATAGCTGAAGACAGTGGCGATCAGCACGCCGATGATGGTATCGATCAGCCGCTCACCGATGACGCCTTGGTGCCCGGCCGGCACCAGCAGGTTCAACAGCATCAGGATCTGCACTGAGGCGGCGATGGCCGTGTAGCGGTACTTGATATAGGTGAAGGCGGGCGCGGCCACGCTGGCGGCGAACAGCACCGCCAATTGGCCCAGCGGATTGTGCACGAAGCGCAGGATCAGCATGGTGATCAGGCAGCCAATGACGGTGCCGATGAGGCGGTCGGCCATGCGCTGCTTGGTGGCGCTGAAATTGGGCTTGAGGATGATGACGATGGTCAGCACGATCCAATAGCCGTGCGACATGTAGGGCAGGTGCCCGGCGATCCACAGGCCGGTCGTCACCGCCAGCGCCACCCGGATGGCAAAGCGGAAGATCGGCGACTGCCAGCGCAGGTTCACCAGCAGCATGTTGAACTTGAACTTCTGCTGGGTCAGGAAGGGTGTCATGTCCGAGCCCGGCAGGATGGGCAGCGGATCCACCGGGTTTTGTGTGGCCTGGTGCACCTGGCCGATCAGTTCGATGATGTCGCGGATCTTGTTGTAGGTCACGCGCAGGAGGGTGAGCGCTTCTTCCGAGGCTTGCCGCGGGCCGGGCTGGGCCAGTTCGTGCATCTCGAACTGTACCGCGCGCAGCTCGGCCTTGTAGTTCACGCTGGGCTCGGAGGCCTTGTTGCGGGTGACGGCATAGGCGATCGATTCGATGTCCTGGGCCGCCTTGGTGGCCAGGTCGCGCAGGAAGATCATGACATCGGTGCCACCGAAGTGCTGCCGCAGGAAGGCGTAGTCGGCGTGGGTGGAGAGCACCTGTTCATAGAGCTCCAGCATCGACAGGTGCACCTGCACCAGCAAACCATCCTGCTTGGTGTGCAGGTCGCGCAGGATGAGGTCGCGCGAGGCCTGCTGCTTGTCGGCCACCACGATCTGCTGGCGCACCAGTTGATTGAACTGGTTGGCCAGGTCGTGCTTGACGTCATAGAAATCGGCCTTGATGCGCAGATAGCGCGCCAGCTCGAACAGCGCCTCGGCCAGTACCTGCTGCTTGATGCGCCGGCGCAGGAACCACGACACCGCCATCGAATAGGCCAGGTAACCCAGGCCGCCACCCAGGAACAGCGCGGCGTGCAGCAAGGCATCGGCAATGGGCACCTGGTTTTCCATCGACAGGGTCATCACCATGAGTGCGGCGAACTGCAGCGGCATGGTCTTCTTGCCATAGACCACCATCATGCTGGCAAAGAAGCTGACCACCACCATCATGGTGCTGACCAGCCAGGGCACCGGTGCGCACAGGCTGATGATGAGCATGACCAGGGTACAGAGCAGCACGCCGGCCAGCATTTCATTGAACTTGTGGCGCAGCGGACTGGGCAGGTCCATCAGGCTGGTACAGAGCGCACCGAGGAAGACCGTCATGGTGGTGGTCATGTCGGCCACGTTGAACACCAGCAGGGTCAGGCCGACTACCCCGATTGCGATCCGCACACCCGTATAGAAATAATGACTGAAGAGGAAAGTGCGAATGTCCAGGGCGTAATGCATGTAGACAGGGGCGGCGTTGCATCGCCGCTTAATCATTAGTTAGGGGCTTATTCTCTGCCTTCTTTGCAGATTAAACAACCCGAGCTGGAAAAGCAGTTCAACCAACTGCGGGATGAAGAAAAAAGCGAATTTCCTGTCGCGGTCCGCTACACGGATGAGGATCAGGCGCCATTCATGGCAATGTTCATATGAACGATCGCGCTGCGAGAGGTTTCATTTAGGCGATATTTTACGATACGAAATCTTCATTTCGCATCATGAAAAACGCCAGTGCGCTGCATCAAAAATCTTTTTCATTCTCTGGATTTTCGTTTCGTATCGCGAAAAGAAGGGTGTAA
>NZ_BADI01000383.1:0-2978 GCF_000333555.1 Herbaspirillum sp. B65
ACCGCGCAACGTACCGGCAAGGCGCTGGTGGCGCGACTGTGGGAATACCTGGTGGAACTGGATGGGCAACGCCAGGAAAAAGGCGGGCGGCCGGAGCGTTCCGAGCGTCCTCGGACGGGCGCTGCCAGTGCGGCCAAGAGCGCCTCGGGCAAGTCCGCGCGGTCTGCCGAAAAACGCGAATCCTGACCGCAAAAAGAGCGCTAGTGTCAGCCGCTATTCCTTGTCTATCAAGGGCTTTGCATGGTTATGCATACGCTGCATAGTTACATGCTCACAAAGCATTAGCCTTGTTTTGGCCGGCTGGCTACGATGGCGGCGCTGAATCAGACGGGCACGAATTTCCAGCTGGCGCACCAGGGCCGGGCTGGCAGGCGCGCCGCCGTCGTCGCCGCTCGTGCGCGCCCTCTGACGCGCCCTGCAGGCTGATGCAGACGGAGTAACATGCCTGGCGGACTTCGGAATTTGCAGGCCTTTTTGTCTTGAACAGCACGGCTATCCAAAGGAGCGATTGCATCATGTCGAACGTACCTAATCACGAAGTGCCTTCCTATCTCGTCCCGCACGGCATCGGTCCGTGGGGCGTCTACCTCGAGCAGATCGACCGCGTCACGCCCCACCTGGGCTCGCTGGCGCGCTGGGTGGAAACCTTGAAGCGCCCCAAGCGCATGTTGGTGGTGGACGTGCCGATCGAACGCGACGATGGCACCATCGCCCACTTCGAAGGCTACCGCGTACAGCACAATACCTCGCGCGGTCCCGGCAAGGGCGGCGTGCGTTTCCACCAGGATGTGACGCTCTCCGAAGTCATGGCCCTGTCGGCCTGGATGACCATCAAGAACGCCGCCGTGAACGTGCCCTATGGCGGTGCCAAGGGTGGTATCCGCGTCGATCCCAAGACCCTCTCGCGGGGTGAACTGCAGCGCGTCACGCGCCGCTACACCAGCGAGATCGGCATCATCATCGGGCCCAACAAGGACATCCCGGCGCCGGACGTGAACACCGATTCGCAGATCATGGCCTGGATGATGGATACCTACTCCATGAACCAGGGCAGCACCTCATCGGGCGTGGTCACCGGCAAGCCCATTTCACTGGGCGGCAGCCTGGGTCGTCATGAAGCTACCGGCCGTGGTGTCTTCGTGGTCGGTTGCGAAGCCGCTGCCAAGCGCGGCATGGACATCAAGGAGGCCAAGGTCGCGGTGCAAGGTTTCGGCAACGTCGGTGGCATCGCTGCGCGCCTGTTCGCGGAAGCCGGTTCCAAGGTGGTCGCGGTGCAGGATCACGTGACCACCGTCTTCAATGGCGGTGGGCTGGATGTACCGGCGCTGCAGGCCTATGTGGCCAAGAACGGTAGCGTCAAGGGTTTCGAGGGCGCCGATGAGATTACCGATCGCGCCCAATTCTGGTCGGTCGATTGCGACATTCTGGTGCCTGCTGCACTGGAACAGCAGATCACCGAAGCCAACGCCAATCACATCAAGGCCAAGATCATCCTGGAAGGCGCCAACGGTCCGACTACGCCGGCGGCCGACGACATCCTGCGCGACAAGGGCGTGCTGATCGTGCCGGACGTGATTGCCAACGCCGGTGGCGTGACGGTGAGCTACTTCGAATGGGTGCAGGACTTCTCCAGCTTCTTCTGGACCGAAGATGAAATCAACCTGCGCCTGACCCGCATCATGCGCGAAGCCTTCGCCGCCGTCTGGCAACTGGCCGAAGAGAAGAACGTGTCGCTGCGTACTGCGGCCTTCATCGTGGCTTGCACCCGCGTGCTGCAGGCGCGCGAGATGCGCGGCCTGTATCCCTGATTCACCAGGAAGTCACCCCGGTCCGTTCGTGCGGACCGGCACGGCCAAGACGATACGCAAGAAGATCGTCGGCCGGATAAAAGAAATCCAGAGACCTTTGGTCCAGGAGGAGACGTGGTTGCTGTGCGTAGACGCACCGCAGGCCAACCAGCCTTGCGGCGCAAGATCTTCAGTGACGGACCCGGCATGAACATGCCGGGCGCTGCCGCATGTGCGCGCCGTCTGTGCGCATGGTCCTCAGCCTGGAGGCGGGTGGTGTCGCCCCTCTCTGCAGCGGAGCTTGGCAATATTCTTCACTTCCGTCACACTCGCTTTTCTCTTCTCTCCCTTCCTATCCGGCGGCCCCATCTTTTTCTTCACCAGGCTGCCAGATGCTTGCATACCAGCCTGATGCGCACCGCATCTCTGCCGTCTTTTTTTCCTTATCGACTCGTTTCTGGCATGGATATTGCTGACCAGAATGTCGTTACTGCCGTTGCGCCCAGCGCATGGTTCAGTTCTCGCGATGAGGGATTCTGCGCATTGCCAGACCGGGCCGCATATGCCTACAATGCGCCCGCCGAGAGTTGCGTATGGGTAATGTGCCAGCATCCGGTCCACTGTGGGGGTGGTTTGCGCAAGCATCGCCAGGCGGGGATCAAACAATGCTGGCAAAGATGTGTGTTAGCACACAGAATAGGCGGCACGGCAGAGAACAATAACAGGCTCGTCATACGGCCGGCCAGCCCGATTCCGGGCGCCGCGCAAGCGGATCCGGGGCAGGGCATTCGAGGCATTTGATTTACACTACGTAAAAAATTTTTCCAGGAGGTCACACAATGAAGTTATTGAAGCTAGCAGGGGTGTTGGTTGGGGCAAGCGTTCTGATGAGCTCGGTGCACGCAGAAGAATTCACCGGCCGTCTGAAGAAGATCAAGGACTCCGGCACCCTGACACTGGGCGTGCGTGATTCGTCGATTCCCTTCTCCTATCTGGACGACAAGCAGTCCTATCAAGGCTACTCGATCGACCTGTGCCTCAAGGCCGCGACCGCCATCCAGAAGAAGCTGGGCCTGACCTCGCTGAACATCAAGATGGTGCCGGTGACTTCGGCTACCCGTATTCCCTTGATCGCCNACGGTACCACCGACATTTCTTGCGACTCCGCGACCAAACATCANGAGCGCTGGA
>NZ_BADI01000382.1:0-10147 GCF_000333555.1 Herbaspirillum sp. B65
CGGACAGTTCCCCAAGGATATGGCCGCCTTGAGCCGTCCCGACCTGGCTGCGCGCCATGGCCAGCCCAGTCGCGTCATCAACATGAGCACCATCGGCGATGACCTGTTGCGACCCGCATCGCCGGCATTCGGCCCCAAGGTGGAAGCACTGATCGTCTACAACTCCAATCCGGTGGCAGTGGCGCCCGAGTCCGGCAAGGTGGCGCAAGGCTTTGCCCGCGAGGATTTGTTTACGGTGGTGCTGGAACATTTTCAGACCGATACCGCCGACTATGCCGACATCCTCTTGCCGGCCACCACCCAGTTGGAACACATCGATGTGCACGCCTCCTATGGGCACGTCTACATCATGGCCAACAACGCCGCCATCGCCCCCATGGGGGAGGCCAAGCCGAATACGGAAATCTTCCGCCTGCTGGCTGCGGCCATGGGCTTCACCGAAGATTGCTTCAAGGACAGCGACGACCAGTTGGCCGCCGTGGCCTTCCGTCGCGATGATCCGCGCAGCGGCGACTATGACTGGGAAAAATTGAAGCAGAAAGGTTGGCAGCGCCTGGCGGTACCGGTGGCACCCTTTGCCGAGGGCGGGTTTGCCACGCCCTCGGGCAAGTGCGAGTTCTATTCCGAGCAGATGAAGGCAGCGGGGCTGGACCCCTTGCCGACCTATATCCCGCCCTATGAATCGGTGGCCAGTAATCCGCAACTGGGCGCGAAGTATCCGCTGGCGATGATCTCGCCGCCGGCGCGCAACTTCCTCAATTCGTCCTTCGTCAACGTGCAGAGCCTGCGCGATACCGAAGGCGAGCCGCACCTGGACATGCATCCGCAGGACGCTGCCGCGCGCAGCATCGTCAACGGCGATACGGTGCGCATCTTCAATGACCGGGGTGCCATGCAGGCGCGCGTGCGGGTCACCGACAAGGCGCGCCCGGGCCTGGTGGTGGGCTTGTCGATCTGGTGGAAGAAGTTCGCCGCCGATGGCAAGAACGCCAATGAAGTCACCAGCCAGCGCCTGACCGACATGGGCAATGCCCCGACCTTCTATGACGTGCTGGTGCAGGTGGAAAAACTGCCGCAGCCGGCCCTGGCGGACTGAGGCGTGCGCGCCTGATACCCCCTTGCGGCGCAGCAAGGCGAGGGGGAAAATCTTTCCTTCCTGCACCAAAAGACGGCCCAGGGACAGTGTCCCGGCGTATCATGCCGGATGGTTTTGCCGCTCCCTGTGCGCAGTTTGCGTATAAAAACTGAATGCGAAGTCGCCGCGATCCGGCGCCAATTCGGGTACTAATTTGCAAAATTTCTCGCATTTGGGGAGCAAAAAGCTTGCTCCGCGCTCGAATGCTGGATAGCATCTGCGGTAAATAAAAAAACAGTCGGGCTTTTTTGCTGTGCGCGCCAATGCGGTGGCATCGTTTCACCGCCCCAGCTTCAGCGCACGTTATGACCGGAGACAGAGGACCCACTATGGACAGATTCTGGCTTGCATCGTATCCCGCAGGGCGTTCCCGCTGACATCGACCCCAGCCCCTATGGTTCGCTGGTGCAGATGATCGATGAAGCTTTCGTCAAACATGCCGACCGCAATGCCTACGTCTGCATGGGCAAGTATCTGCGCTACCGCGAGCTCGATGCCATGTCGCGCGCACTGGGTGGCTGGCTGCAGGGACTGGGCCTGCAGAAGGGTGCACGCGTGGCCATCATGATGCCCAATGTGCTGCAATACCCGATTGCCATTGCCGCCATCCTGCGGGCCGGCTATACGGTGGTCAACGTCAATCCGCTCTATACCGCCCGCGAGCTGGAACACCAGTTGAAGGACTCGGGCGCCGAAGCCATCTTCGTGCTGGAAAACTTTGCCTGCACGTTGCAGAAGGTGGTGGCCCATACCCGGATCAAGCACATCGTGGTGGCCAGCATGGGCGAGCTGCTGGGTACGCTCAAGGGCGCCATCGTCAACCTGGTGGTGCGGCACGTCAAGAAGCTGGTGCCGGCCTGGTCGCTGCCCAATGCCATCAGCTTCAGCCGCGCGCTGTCCCAGGCCCAAGGCCGGAGCTTGCAACCAGTGCTGCTGACCCCGGACGACATCGCCTTCCTGCAATACACTGGCGGCACCACCGGCGTGGCCAAGGGCGCGGTGCTGACCCATCGCAACCTGGTGGCCAACGTGCTGCAGGCCGAGCAATGGTTGACCCCGGCGTTGAAGTCGGGCCAGCCCATCGACCAATTGGTATTCGTCTGCGCGCTGCCGCTGTATCACATCTTTGCGCTCACGGTCTGCAACATGCTGGGCACGCGCGAAGGGGCGCTCAACCTGCTCATCCCCAACCCGCGCGACATTCCCGGCTTCGTCAAGGAACTGGCCAAATACAAGGTCAACACCTTCCCCGCGGTCAATACGCTCTATAACGCGCTGCTCAACAATGCCGACTTCGCCAAGCTCGACTTCTCCGGCTATCGCTGCTGCGTGGGCGGTGGCATGGCGGTGCAAAAGGGCGTGGCCGACAAGTGGAAGGCGCTGACCGGCTGCCCCATCATCGAAGGCTATGGCCTGTCGGAGACCTCGCCCATTGCCAGTGCCAATCCCTGCACCATCGATGACTACACCGGCACCATCGGCCTGCCGCTGCCCTCCACCGAAATCGCCATCCTGGATGACGATGGCCAGCCGCTGCCGCTGGGCCAGCCGGGTGAAATCGCCATCCGTGGGCCGCAGGTGATGCCGGGTTACTGGCAGCGCCCCGATGAGACGGCCAAGGTCATGACGCCGGATGGTTTCTTCAAGACCGGCGACATCGGCATCATGGATGCGCGCGGCTATACCAGGATCGTGGATCGCAAGAAGGACATGGTCCTGGTGTCCGGCTTCAACGTCTATCCCAACGAGATCGAAAGCGTGGTGGCGCAGCACCCGGGGGTGCTGGAATGTGCTTGCGTGGGCGTGCCCGACGAACATACCGGCGAGGCGGTCAAGCTCTTCGTGGTGCGCAAGGACAAGTCGCTGACCACCGAGCAGTTGATGGCCTATTGCAAGGAACAGTTCACCGGCTACAAGAAGCCCAAGTACATCGAGTTCCGCGATGAACTGCCCAAGAGCAACGTGGGCAAGATCCTGCGCCGCGAACTGCGTGACGATCCTGCCAAGGCGCCGCAGAAACAGGCGGCCTGAGCGGTTTGAATACCGATGAAAAAGCCGCTGCCGTAATCTGATCTCATCATTTGGTCCGTAAAATTGCTACACGAAGGCCTGAGTCCGGTATCGCACTGGACTCAGGCCTTTTAGTTTTGATTTGATACCTTGCTTGTTGCAATCGTCGATGCAGGCTTGGCTCGACGCATAGCTGGGTGACTCCCCTTTGGGCAGGTCTTCAAGGTCTTTAGGACATCGTCGGTATATACAATTGCAAGTTTCAACAGGGAAAAATTAGAATGCGCGCCGGTGTGACATCAGGGAGGGACACTTGATGAACACAGGAACCTCGCATGATCCAAGCGCCCCCGGGTCTGGAAAAGCTGCTTTCAGGCTATCAACACGCCCGCATTCTGCGGCGGATTTTCTCGTATAACGACGCCCCCCTATCTGCATTGCTCGCCAACCAGCTTGACGCTAGCGAGTGGCGATCACGTGACTTCACGCTCAGTCTTCAGATCATGACTGATCAAGCCAGACTTGAGCTCGGAGACCTGCCGTGCCTCCCGTTCGACATGACGCGGGATGAGCTGGCATGACGACCAAAGGAGTCATCCTCGAACAGGCTGAGAGGTCAGCCACGCGCATCGAGCCGCACGGTGGCGGCGCCAACACAGCCGTCAAGGCAGAGACTGCGGCCGAGAAAACGTTTTGGCAAAAATCCAGCCCCTGGGTGCATGGTGTGCTGGGCGTGGCCAGTTTCGTTCCGGGGTTGTCGGTCATCACGGGTGCGATCGACGCGGCAATCTACACCGCGGAGGGCGACTACACCGAAGCAGGTATTGCCGCGGCCAGCATGATACCCGGCGGCAAAGTCGTCACGACGGTAGGCAAGGTCGCCAAGCGCGCAGTAGGCATGGCCAAAGGTGTAGGAGCGGCCAAACGAGGCGCGAAGGGAGCTCGCGAGACTGAAGAGGCGCTCAAGGCCGCGAGGGCCGCAAAAGAAGCGGAGGAAACCGCCAAGTTCGCGAAGGATGTCAATGCAGCGAAGGCGGCTAGAGAAGCTAAGCAAGCAAAGGAAGCAGCCCAGGCGGGTGCCGGAGGCAAGGGTGGTGGCAAGGATACGACCGTAAAGAAAAGGCCAAAGGGGCCTTGCGATCATTTGCGACAGGGAAGTGGTAAAGGGCCTTATCGAGGGGGCGCACATGGCAAGACGAGCAAGCCTGCTAAGGACGGAAAAGATTCGCATCACATGCCAACTGATCGCGTCAGCCCGTTGAAGCGCAATGAAGGTCCGGCAATTCAAATGGACCCTCTCGATCATAAAAACACATCAAGTTACGGATACTTAAAGAAAGCTGCTTTCTATCGAAAGAAGGTCGGAAATCTCATCAAGAAAAAACAATGGCGTAAAGCGATGGTTGTTGAAATCAGTGATGTGCGAAAGATAGCTAAGAAGGTGGGGGATCAGCGAAAATATAACGAAGCGATGCTGGAAATGCTGGAATATTTTAAATGTCTGGAAAAGCACGGTTTATTGCCTTAGGAGATTTAGTATGCAAGAACATATCATCATGTCTTACGTAGGCGTGGGGCCGCTTAAGTTTGGAATGACTCGGGAAGAGGTTCATCAAATATTGGGTGCCCCTTTATCCGTGGAGAAATGCCGCTTCCTTGAAGAATTAACAGAATATTGGAGCGAGAATGGTTTGCAACTAACCTATTCGGAAACGGATGAAAGATTGCTAGAAATTAGCCTGTATCCCAATCTCCCAAATGTTCAATTGAACGGACTCAAATTGTTCGAAGTTCCGGGAGCGTATGCCTTTAAGGTTCTGCATGATTGGGACGACGCACCGCTTACAATCGCTGGCGCGAGTATCTTTCTCAAACTCGGACTAGCTGCCGGGGGCTTTTTGGACGACGATGATAATGATAAATCGGTGACAGTATTTGCAAAAGGAAGATGGGATGATTGGCCATCAGAAGAAAATTGAAGCCTCTGATCTAACAAGCTCTTATCGATCTCTATAAAGAAAGCGTGAGCGCGTATCAACGTTGAATTTTTAGACCGTCATGCAAGAACATATCATTACGTCTTACGTTGGCGTCGGACCGCTCAAGTTTGGAATGACTCGGGAAGAGGTTCATCAAATATTAGGTGCACCATCATCTACAAAGAAAAGCCGATTCTTCAATGAATCAAGAGAATATTGGAGCGATAACGGCTTGCAGTTAACTTTCTCGGACACGGGTGACGGATTAGTAGAGATTGGCCTGTCTCCCAATCTCCCAAATGTCCAATTGAATGGACTCAAATTGTTCGAAGTTCCGGGTAGATATGCCTTTAAGGTTCTACATGATTGGGACGATGCGCCTCTTGCAAGAACTGGCACGAGTATCTTTCTCAAACTCGGATTAGCTGTCCATGGTTTTTTGGAAGACTATGACGATGACAAAGCAGTAGCGGCTTTTGCAAAAGGAAGATGGGATGATTAGCCCTCAGAAGAAACTGGAAGCCTCTGTTCTCACAAGCTTTTATTGATCTTCTCTAAAAGCATGAATGGACACGAGCCGGGCGACCGCATTCCATTGCGCTGGCGAGAAACTCCCGGCACTGAAACCATTCCCCCCTAAGCCATCAACAAAAAGCCGCTGCCGGCGCAACCCGGCAGCGGCTTTTTGCCTGTATGAAGCTTTATTCAGGAACCGGCGTTACCACGGGCTTTCCGTCGAAGTGGACCTGCAGATTAGTGAACGCCAGTTCCGCCATGGCCGTGCGCGTGAGCAGCGTGCCGCTGGCCATGTGCGGGGTCAGCACCACGTTTTCCAGCGCGGCCAGTTCGGCCGGGATATGCGGTTCGTTGGCGAACACGTCCAGGCCGGCACCAGCGATCTTGCCAGCCTGGAGGGCGGCGATCAGGGCCGTCTCATCGACCACCGAGCCCCGTGCCACGTTGATCAGATAGCCCTGGGGGCCGAGTGCTTCCAGCACTTCGGCATTGACCAGCGCGCGCGTGCCGGCGCCACCGGGGGTGATCATCACCAGGAAATCGACCGCCGCGGCCAGCGAGACGATGTCTTCCATATAGGTGTAAGGCACGTCCTTGCGCGAGCGATTGTGATACGCAATCTGCATGTCGAAGGCCGCCGCTCTCTTGGCGATGGCTTGCCCGATGCGGCCCAGCCCGACGATGCCCAGGCGCGCGCCGCTGACCTTGGTGGTCAAGGGGAAGGGGCCGTTCTGCCACTGGCCACTGCGGGCGAAATGGTCAGCCCGCACTACCTTGCGCGCCACGGCCAGCATCAGCGCAATGGCCAGGTCGGCCACGTCATCGTTGAGCACGTCGGGCGTATGGGTGACCTGGATGCCGCGCTCGCGGGCGGCCGGCACATCCACGCCGTCATAACCAACCCCGAACACCGAAACGATTTCCAGCGCCGGGAAGCGCGCCATGAATTCACGTCCGACCTTGGCTTCGCCATTGGCGGCAATGGCGCGCACCTGCGGGGCGATGGCGGCCAGTTGTTGTTCGCTCAGGCCATCGAGGATCAGGTTGTGGCAGGTGAAGTTCTGCTGCAGCAGGTCCAGCAGAGCTTGGGGCAGGCGGGCGACGATGAGGACGGTGGGGCGGCTTGATGAAGTCATGGTCATTAGGAAGAGGGTAAGGAGCAGACAGGCATCACGATACGGAGCAATCCGGCCCTGTGGGCTGAAAAATTTTCACTTCAGCAGATGTCACTTATAGTGCCGGATCCAGCGGCGGCAGCGGACGCGGCTTGCGGCTTTCATCGGTGGCCACGTAGGTGAGGGTGGCTTCGGTGACCTTGACGATCTCGGTCTGCAAGCGGTTGCGCTCGGCATAGACCTCGACATTGACGGTGATGGAAGTATTGCCGACCTTGACGATGTCGGCATAGAAGGACAGCAGGTCGCCCACGAACACCGGATTCTTGAACAGGAAGGAATTGACCGCAATGGTGGCGACCCGGCCATTGGCGCGGCGCGTGGCCGGCAGCGAACCGGCGAGGTCGACCTGGGCCATGATCCAGCCGCCGAAGACGTCGCCATAGACGTTGGCGTCCGAGGGCATGGGCACGACCCGCAGTTGCGGAGCCTTGCCGGGCGGGAGTTGGGAGACGGTGGATGACATGGGGGCTCCTTGCTAAAACGTGAAGTCCGGCGGCCAGCCGGGTTGACTCTTATAATTCGGGTTTGCGCCCGCAGGCGCGGCAAGGGCCTAGTGTATCGGATGTTGTGGTCTTGCTGTCCCGCCGCGTGCCGTCCTTTTCTTTTGTGATCCGCCCATGCGCCGCTATCCCAATTCTTCCGCCTCGCCCCAAGCTCCCATCAAACGCCAGCGCGGCGACTGGGAAGTGGTCAGGACGCTCTTGCCCTATCTGTGGACCTACAAGTGGCGCGTGATGCTGGCGCTGGCCTTTCTGGTGGGGGCCAAGCTGGCCAACGTGGGCGTGCCGCTGGTGTTGAAGAAACTGGTGGACGCCATGACCATCACGCCGGCCCATCCGCAGGCGCTGCTGGTGTTGCCGCTGGGCCTGCTGGTGGCCTACGGTGCCTTGCGGCTGGCCACCGCGCTCTTTACCGAATTGCGCGAACTGATGTTTGCCCGCGTCACCCAGCGCGCGGTGCGCACCATTGCGCTCCAGGTGTTTCGCCACCTGCACGCGCTGTCGCTGCGCTTCCATCTGAATCGCCAGACCGGTGGCATGTCGCGCGACATCGAACGCGGCACACGCGGCGTTTCCTCGCTGGTGTCATACACGCTCTTTTCGATCCTGCCCACCCTCATCGAAATCGTGCTGGTGCTGGCCTATCTGGCCACGCATTACGACATCTGGTTTTCCGTCATCACGGCGGGGGCGCTGGTGCTCTACATCCTCTTCACCATCACGGTGACCGAGTGGCGCACGCATTTCCGCCGCACCATGAACGAACTGGATTCACATGCCAATAGCCGCGCCATCGATTCGTTGCTCAACTATGAGACGGTGAAGTATTTCGGCAACGAGGAATTCGAGGCGCGTCGCTATGACGAAGGTCTGCAGCGCTACGAACGCGCGGCGGTGAAGTCGCAGAGTTCGCTGTCGCTGCTCAATACCGGGCAATCGGCCATCATCGCCCTGGCGGTCAGTTTGATCCTGTGGCGCGCCATTGCTGGTGTGATCGATGGCAGCATGACCCTGGGCGATATGGTGCTGGTCAATGCCTTCATGATCCAGCTCTACATTCCGCTCAATTTCCTGGGCGTGCTCTATCGTGAAATCAAGCAAAGCCTGGCCGACATGGAACGTCTGTTTGCACTGTTGGAAGAGAACCGCGAAGTGGCCGACCGACCGGGCGCACATCCTTTGAAGACGCAGGGCGCCGAGCTGCATTTCGAGCATGTCGATTTCAGCTACGAGCGCAATCGGCAGATCCTCTTCGATGTCGATTTCACGGTGCCGGCCGGTACCACCACCGCCGTGGTCGGCCACAGTGGCTCGGGCAAGTCCACGCTGTCGCGCCTGCTGTATCGCTTCTACGATGTCGATCAGGGCGCCATCCACATCGATGGCCAGGACCTGCGCAATGTCACCCAGGCGTCGCTGCGCCAGGCCATCGGCATCGTGCCGCAGGATACGGTGCTGTTCAACGACACCATCGAATACAACATCGCCTACGGCAAGCCGGGCGCTAGCCGCGAGCAGATCGTGGCGGCGGCCAAGGCGGCCTATATCCACGACTTCATCGAATCGCTGCCCGAGGGCTATGCCAGCATGGTGGGCGAGCGCGGCCTGAAACTGTCGGGCGGCGAAAAGCAGCGTGTGGCCATTGCCCGCACCTTGTTGAAAGACCCGGCCATCCTGATCTTCGACGAAGCCACCTCGGCCCTGGATTCACGCGCCGAGCAGGCGATCCAGCAACAGCTCGAAGAGATCGCCCGCGAACGCACGACCCTGGTCATCGCGCATCGTCTATCGACCATCGTCAATGCGCACCAGATCCTGGTGATGGATCATGGTCGCATCATCGAGCGCGGTACTCATGCCGGGCTGCTGTTGGCCGGCGGTCTGTATGCGCAGATGTGGTTGCGTCAGCAGGCCGGGGCGGAAGAAGGGGGCGGTTCGATTTTGCCGGTGCCGCCATCGGCGGCGCCTGGCATCGAAGCCGATGCCGAACCCAGCGTGCTGATGCCGGCCCAGCGTCGCTAGTTTTTCGCGGCACAGAGCCGCTTGCGTCGGCGCAGGCGCAGCGGCACAATGCGCGCATTCGACCTAGAACGGAAGTGGGCAGGCAATGGAAAGCAAATGGCTTGAGGATTTCGTCTCCCTGGCGGAAACGCGCAGTTTCAGTCGTTCGGCGGAGTTGCGGCATGTGACGCAACCGGCCTTCTCGCGACGTATCCAGTCACTGGAAGCCTGGCTGGGCAGCGACCTGATCGACCGCACCTCCTACCCCACGCGCCTGACCGCCGCCGGCGAGGTGTTCTACGAACAGGCCGTGGCCATGCTGGGGCAGATCAACAATACGCGGGCGCTGCTGCGCGGCAAGCGGCCCACGGCCCAGACCACCATCGACTTCGCGGTGCCGCATACGCTCTCGCTGACCTACATGCCCAAGTGGTTGAGCGCGCTGGAATCGGGCTTCGGCGCCATCAATACCCGCCTGATCGCCTTGAACGTGCATGATGCCGTGATGACCATCGTCGAAGGCGGCTGCGACCTGCTGCTGTGCTATCACCATCCGCGCCAGCCGGTGCAACTCGATGCCAGCCGTTACGACATGCTGACCATGGGCACCGAGACCATGCGTCCCTATGCGCGCTGCGACCGCAATGGCAAGCCCGATTACGTGTTCCCGGGCAGCTCCAAGGCGCCCTTGCCCTTCCTCTCCTACACCAGCAATGCCTATCTCGGACGCATGGTGGAGTTGATGATGACCGATACCAAGCGCCCCCTGCACCTGGCCAAGCGTTACGAAACCGATATGTCCGAGAGCCTCAAGATGAGGCGCGGAAG
>NZ_BADI01000381.1:0-4709 GCF_000333555.1 Herbaspirillum sp. B65
TGGCCGAGCTGGTCATCAAGCAGGCCCAGAGCCGCCTGCGCTCGGCGCAAAAGGTCGAGAAGAAGAAATCTTCAGGGGTGGCCGTGCTGCCGGGCAAGCTGACCGATTGCGAATCCTCGGATGTGACGCGTAACGAACTGTTCCTGGTGGAGGGTGACTCCGCCGGTGGCTCGGCCAAGATGGGCCGCGACAAGGAATTCCAGGCCATCCTGCCGCTGCGCGGCAAGGTCTTGAACGCCTGGGAAACCGAACGCGACCGCCTCTACGCCAACAATGAAATCCACGACATCGCAGTGGCCATCGGCGTCGATCCGCATGGCATCAACGACACGCCGGATCTGTCCGGCCTGCGCTACGGCAAGATCTGCATCCTCTCCGACGCGGACGTGGACGGCTCGCACATCCAGGTGCTGCTCTTGACCCTGTTCTTCCGTCACTTCCCCAAGCTGATCGAGAACGGCAACATCTGCGTGGCGCGCCCGCCACTGTATCGCGTGGACGCGCCGGCGCGCGGCAAGAAGCCGGTGCAGAAGCTCTACGCCCTGGACGATGGCGAACTCGACGCCATCGAAGACAAGCTGCGCAAGGATGGCTTGAAGGAAGGCGCCTGGAGCATTTCCCGCTTCAAGGGCCTGGGCGAGATGAATGCCGAGCAGTTGTGGGAAACCACCATGAACCCGGACACCCGTCGCCTGTTGCCGATCAGCTTCGGCGAACCCGGCGTGCAGACTTCCGAAGAGCGCTTCAACATGCTCATGGGCAAGGGCGAAGCGGCATCGCGTCGCGCCTGGATCGAAGAACACGGCAACGAAGCCGAAGCGGATATCTGACATGCGCTGCACCGCGTCCCTGCACACCAGCCTGTTCGCCACCGCCCTGTTGGGCGTGGCGACACTGTTGTGCGCTGGACCGGTACAGTCGCAGCAAGTGGTCCGGTACACCGACGCCGATGGCGTCCAACACATGCGGGTGGAAGCGGCAGACAGTAGCAAGGACACCGGCAGCAAGAAGCCCAAGACGATCGTGTACCGGTACACCGATGCCGATGGCGCGGTCCACTTCTATGCACAGAACCTGGAGGACCCGGACAAGCTCATGGCCAGCAGCGCCGCGCTGCTCAATCATCCGGGCAGCAAGGAAGCGGTGACCCCGGCCGATCCGCCCTTCGTGCGCACCATGCTGGCCCATCGCGATGCGCGCAAGTACGATAGCCTCTTGACCGAGGCGGCCAGCGAATTCGGTCTGGATGCGGCGCTGCTCAAGGCGGTGCTGACGGCTGAATCCGGCTTCAATGCCACGGCCGTCTCCAGCAAGGGCGCGGTGGGCCTGATGCAGATCCTGCCTGACACAGCCGAGCGCTATGGCCTGCAAGGCGACCGCCGCAAGACCCTGCACCAGAAGCTGACCGATCCCAAGATCAACATCCGCTTGGCCGCGCGCTACCTGCGCGACCTGATGGCGATGTTTCCGCAGCATGTGGAACTGGCCATTGCCTCCTACAACGCCGGCGAAGGCACAGTGCAGAAGTATGGCAACAAGATCCCGCCCTATCCCGAGACCCAGGGCTATGTGCGGCTGGTGTCGCGCTTCTATGAACTGTATCGCCCGGCCGGTGCATTGCGCCTGGCCGCCGGTGATCGCGTGGCTGCCAACCAAGGTGGCAATGCGCGCCTGAAGGTAACGCTGCCCCCGCGCGCGCCGGCCATCAACGATTAACCCTGTCAAACCGAACACAACAAGACAAGCTCCATGACCGATCAACCGACCCTGTTTGACCAAGTCCCGACCGCGCCCGATGGCGAATCGCTGACGCTGTCCACCTTCGCCGAACGCGCCTATCTCGATTACGCGATCTCGGTGGTCAAGGGCCGCGCCCTGCCCGACGTGGCCGATGGCCAGAAGCCGGTGCAGCGCCGCATCCTCTACGCGATGAATGAACTGTCGCTGAACTCCGCCGCCAAGCCGCGCAAGTCGGCCGCCGTGGTCGGCGATGTGCTGGGCAAGCTGCACCCGCACGGCGACCAGTCGGTGTATGACGCACTGGTGCGCATGGCCCAGGATTTCTCGCTGCGCTATCCCTTGATCGACGGCCACGGCAACTTCGGCTCGCGCGATGGCGACGGTGCTGCGGCGATGCGCTACACCGAAGCCCGCCTGACCCCGATCAGCAAATTGCTGCTCGATGAAATCGACATGGGCACGGTGGAGTTCCAGCCCAACTACGATGGCTCCACCGAAGAACCGCGCCTGCTGCCAGCGCGCCTGCCCTTCCTGCTGTTGAATGGCGCCTCCGGCATTGCGGTCGGCATGGCCACCGAGATTCCCTCGCACAATCTCACCGAAGTGGCCAAGGC
This sequence comes from Herbaspirillum sp. B65, assembly GCF_000333555.1. NCBI lineage: Bacteria > Pseudomonadati > Pseudomonadota > Betaproteobacteria > Burkholderiales > Oxalobacteraceae > Herbaspirillum > Herbaspirillum sp. B65. The sequence continues at coordinate 2,355 of NZ_BADI01000381.1, forward strand.
CGCCGTGGCGATGATCCGCAATCCCAAGATCACGCACGCCGAACTGATGGAACTGATCCCCGGCCCCGACTTCCCCGGTGGCGGCCAGATCATCACACCCAAGTCGACCATTGCCGAGATGTACCAGAGCGGCCGCGGCAGCCTGAAAGTGCGGGCGCGCTGGAAGATCGAAGACCTGGCGCGCGGCCAGTGGCAGGCGGTCATCACCGAACTGCCACCGGGCGTCTCTTCGCAGCGCGTGCTGGAAGAAATCGAAGAACTCACCAACCCCAAGCTCAAGCTGGGCAAGAAATCGCTCACGCCCGAACAGCAAACCCAGAAGGCCGCCATCCTCGGCCTGCTCGACGCCGTGCGCGACGAATCCGGCCGCGAAGCGCCGGTGCGCCTGGTGTTCGAACCCAAGTCCAAGAACCAGGACCAGACCGAGTTCATGAATACGCTCTTGGCGCAGACCTCGCTGGAAACCAGCGCCTCGCTGAACCTGGTGATGATCGGCGGCGATGGTCGTCCGCGTCAGAAGAATCTCTCCGACATCCTCACCGAGTGGATCAGCTTCCGCTTCGAGACCGTGACCCGGCGCACGCAATTCCGTATGCAGAAGGTCAACGACCGCATCCACATCCTGGAAGGCCGGGAAGCGGTGCTGTTGAACATCGACAAGGTCATCAAGATCATCCGCGAATCGGACGAACCCAAGCCGGCCTTGATCGACGCCTTCAAGCTCTCGGAGCGCCAGGCCGAAGACATCCTGGAAATCCGCCTGCGCCAATTGGCGCGCCTGGAAGCCATCAAGATCCAGCAGGAGCTGGCCGAGCTGCGCAACGAAAAGACCACGCTGCAAGACCTGCTGGACAACCCGGCCTCGATGAAGAAACTGGTCATCAAGGAAATCGAGGGCGATGCCAAGACCTATGGCGACGCCCGCCGCACCATCATCGAAGAAGCCGAACGCGCCACCTTCGAACAGAAGGTGATCGATGAACCGGTGACGGTGATCATTTCGCAAAAGGGCTGGGTGCGCGCACGCACCGGCCATGGCCACGATGCGACGCAATTCACCTTCAAGGCTGGCGACAGCCTGTATGGCGCCTTCGAATGCCGCACCGTGGACAACCTGCTGGCCTTCGGCTCCAACGGTCGGGTCTATACGATTGCGGTCAATGCCCTGCCCAATGCACGCGGCGATGGCGTACCCGTGACCACGCTGATCGAACTGGCCAGCGGCAGCAGCATCCAGCATTACTTTGCCGGCCCGGCCGATACCACGTTGTTGCTGGCATCGGATGCGGCGACTGGTTTCATCGCCAAGGCCTCCGACATGTTCGGTCGGGTCAAGGGCGGCAAGAGCTTCTTCACGCTCGATGAAGGTGCTTTGCCGCTGGCACCCACGCCAGTGGCGGCAGACGCCAGCGCCGTGGCCTGCGTGTCGGCCAATGGGCGTCTGCTGGTGTTTGGCCTGGATGAAATGAAGACCCTGTCTTCCGGTGGCCGTGGCGTGAACCTGATGGAACTGGAAAAGAACGAAAAACTGGTCGCCGCCCAGGCCATCAGCCAGAAAGGTGTAGTGGTCTATGGCACCGGCAACGTGGGCAAGGCCAAGGAGATTCCATTGAGCGGCGAGAAGCTGCTGGCGCACGTGGGCAAGCGTGCGCGCAAGGGCCGCGTGCTGGAGTCGCGCATCAAGGCCGCGGGCTTGCGTTCGCAGGGCTGAGGCCTCCCCTTCCCCCGCTGTGGCAGCGCCCCCTGTGCATCATGGCAGGGGGCGATTTTTTTGGTACATCTCACAAATCGCGGTGAGCAGCAAGCTATCCGATGGAACAAATTCGAGAAGCGCGGAGAGAATTCCAGCCGAAGACTTGCCCGGTGTATCCGGCCTGCCGGAAGACATGAGTTTCTGTCCGGCTTGACGACATTGAGCAGATTCACTCCAGAACTCATTTCATCAATGGGCGTGTGATGTGCTCTACCCAAAAAAGGCGCGCCAAGATAGCCAGATTCCTGTTAGGAAAATCCAATGAAAAGCTACTCGACTCTTGAAACATGCCGCCATGCGCAGGCGTAGGCCACCTGAGGCTTGGCTCGTCGCATAGTTGGGTGACTCCCCTTTGGGCAGGTCTTCAAGGTCTTTAGGACATCGTCGGTATATACAATTGCAAGTTTCAACAGGGAAAAATTAGAATGCGCGCCGGTGTGACATCAGGGAGGGACACTTGATGAACACAGGAACCTCGCATGATCCAAGCGCCCCAGGGTCTGGAAAAGCTGCTTTCAGGCTATCAACACGCCCGCATTCTGCGGCGGATTTTCTCGTATAACGACGCCCCCCTATCTGCATTGCTCGCCAACCAGCTGACG
>NZ_BADI01000380.1:0-2755 GCF_000333555.1 Herbaspirillum sp. B65
CTACTTGGGTTTACTCAATCTGATGAAGTAAAACTAAGGGAAAGCCTCCTTTCCCACCTTGAAAAATACAACTAAGAGGTAGCTTTTTGAGCGACGCCGTCGCTTCGCATCGCTCTTTTTCCATACCCAAATATGCTATGAACGACAGGCATACACTAGGGAAATTCTTACTTCGTTACAACCTCTTGTAAACGCGTGCCATATTTATTTTTCTTCGGGAAAAAGTTACGTGTTTCGATTACATTCAGATTCTTCGCTGAACTACTGGCGAAGAATTAACTAATCCACACTTAAACAGGAGTAAGAATAGTGACAACTGCATACACAGCATCTAATCCTGTAGCAATGGCATCATTGCCAACCACAAACGGAATAATTCAAAGGTTCACGGTTAACGTTACAAACACTTCTGACGCAACCTATGCTCCTGATGGTCTTGCTGCCGCTCCTATCTATGGGCTGGGTGGTCAGGCATTGCAAGGCAATGAAATGGTGGCAAATAGCATTGCCACACTGGTTTCATACGTTGGTCCGTTATTGAATTCTGGTTCGTTGTGCTGGATACTCTTCGAGTGCATTGCAGGAGCACAACAGGTGGCTCCCGCTACCGCCAGTCAACATGCAGTTCAATTTGGTCAGGTTGCCGGCGTGGTCGGACAGTCGCGTAACGCGAGAATATCAATCCCCACGGCCTCTTCCAGCGCGACCTTCACAGTGGACGAACTGATCGTAGAAACTGCGCTGGGTGGCTTGCGGTACTGTCTCTCCAATCTGAATCAGAGCATCAACCTAACCACTAGCGGCGTTGGTGGCATGGATACTGGCAGCGCACCGAACAACGGTACCGTGGCAGTGTATGAGATGTACAACCCTACTAGTGGCGCCAAAGGCCTGATCGGCTTCAACGCTACATCAGTGACTCCGGGCCAGGTCTACGGTGGGTCGAACGCCCCGGCTGGTTATACGGCATCCTCACTAGTGGCAATCCTGCAGACAAACGGATCTGGCCAGTTCAAACCAGCTTATGTAAGCGGGCGAAAGGTATCTCATGGCAGCTTCTCCGTGCTGAATACCTCGAATGCGGCTCCTGATGGGACATCGCTGGATATTTCTAGTGTTACTCCCAAAGGTGCCATTGCCGTGTCGGGTTACCTCGTTACCAGCAATACCACGTCGAGTGATGCGACGAATACATTATCCATTGCCGTAGATTCGGCGATGAACGGTGCTAAGATTTTGCAACCGAAGTTGACCTCTGCCAACGGCTGGTCCCAAGCGTTTGCTTTTGATTCGCTTTCCCTCTCCGCTGCTCAGACGATTTATTATGGTGCATCTGCTAGTGCCGGCTCGCCTACTTACAAGATCACATTGAGCGGCTACGAATTTTAGAAGTTATTTAATCACCGTCTCATGCGTCGTTTCGATGCTTCGAAAATGATTTGTTAACCTCAAAAAACGGAACGCGTGTAAGAAGACGATTCGCAAAAATTTAATCAAAAAATGTCCCTGAGGGACTTCCTAATTTTGAAGGTGTTCTAGAAGCGTTCTTATAGCCCGCCCCGGCGGGCTTTTTTATGCGTGAACTATGCGAGTCCGATCGAAAGTGCCATTTCTCGGCCTGAGCTACAGTAAGCCAACCTTTCCCGATGGGAGTTTAACGTCGCAGATGGGACGCTGTTGCGTCACCTAAAAGTCGGTAAGGCGGATATCAACCCGTCGCTAAGTGCCTTCCCGCGCGCGATCCGGCAACATGGGTTGCATGACGCCCGACCTCTCCGAACTCGTCCGCACCATCCCGAATTTGATCCGCACCGGCAAGATTGCCGAGATCAAAGCGGACAAGGTGCGCGTGCGCTTATCTCCCTCGTTGCTGACCACCTGGCTGCAGTGGATCGCATTGCGCGCCGGGGATGTCATCGATTGGTGCCCGCCGTCCATCGGCGAGCAAGTCATCGTCTTTTCTCCAAATGGCGACCTGACACAAGGCAAGGTGCTAGCCGGCCTGTTCTCGGCCGATTCGCCAGCTCCGCAATCCTCTCTCAAGATTCGCTCCATCCACTACCCCGATGGCGCCGTGGTGCTGTACGACTTCGCCAAGCACACGTTATCGGCCATCCTTCCGGCCGGCAGCTCGGCCCTGGTAAAAGCCGATGCGGTAACCGCCGACGCGCAGCAAACCACCTGCACCGGCGATGTCACCATCAAGGGCAATCTGGTAGTGGATGGCTTTAGTGCGCTGAACAATGGCGCCAAGGTCCAAGGCGGCGACGGTGGCGCCGCGATGGTCATCGATGGCCAGGTGCAAGCAACAGGCGACGTGATGGCCGGTGATATCAGCCTGCGCCATCACCCGCACGGCCAGGTCAAGCGCGGCGACGAACAATCGGGAGCGCCGCTGCCATGATCGCCATGAACGCCTCTACCGGCCGCAGCATGTCCCTGCTGGACCATATCCGCCAGTGCGTGCGCGACATTCTCATGACGCCGCTGGGCAGTCGCATCTACCGCCGCAACTACGGTTCCGAAATCCCCGAACTGATCGACCAGCCGCTGAATGGCGTTACCGTCATGCGCATCTATGCCGCCGTTGCCTATCGCCTGGCGCTATGGGAGCCGCGCATCTCGTTGTCGTCGGTCAATCTGAACCGGGATGCTACCGGCGCCGTGTCCGTGGTCTTGCAGGGCGTCACCAACGGCCTGGCCGTCGAATTCTCTGTGCAGGTCCGGGAAGGGACGGTGCAATGAGTCGCCATCG
>NZ_BADI01000379.1:0-1110 GCF_000333555.1 Herbaspirillum sp. B65
GGATTTCCGAGGGCGTTCGTTCGCCCAGATGNTCGGTCAGGCGCCGCAGGACCATGTCGAGTACATCGCAGTGCGCCAGGCTGCTCCATTGACTGGCGTGGGCCAGGCCGGCCGGCTGCCGCCCAGCACGTCGATCTCCGCGCCGGGACCGGCCACGCTCCACCAATGGCCGCACCAGGGAAAGCGCCATTGCGTCACCGGCCCCAGCAAGGCGCTGCTCTGTTCGGCTGAGAACAAGTGCATGGTCAGTGCAAAGACGCGCGGGTCGTAATAGCGCCAATAGACCGCTCGCCCCTCCGGGCCGGGGCCGATCAGGAAGCGCGTGATGGCCCGCTTGAGCTGCTCCAGGTCGGCGTCAGTCTCCAGCCAGGCGCACAGTATCGGCGCTTCATCCTCCAATGGTGCGAAGCGCAGCCCAGTGCTCACCCACTTCTGCTGGGTCGGGGAGAGTGCGCTCATGTCGATGAGGCGCGGCGTCAGGTCGTCCGCATCCTTGATCCGGCCGACCTCGCAGAGCTGCATGGGCAGTTCCTGCCACGGTGAACGGGGATCCAGATTGGCCGATTCCAGCAGCACATAGCCGCTGGTGATGCATTCGGTGGGAAATGAAATGGCTTGCATGTGAACTCTCTTGCGATCAGGACAGCGCGACGCTGGCACTACCGGACTGCGCTGCGCCACTGGCGCGGGCAGGACAGAGTCGCGCACCGGGGAACTCGACGGGCTTGGCCTGTGGGCCCAAGGTCTGGTGGTCGGCGGCATGGATGTGGTGCGCACCCTGCGTGAAGCCGGTGATGCCCTCTGCGATCACCAGTTCGCTGCCGCCACCGTTCAGACGGATGCCTTTCTTGGCCTTGAGATTGATCCAGTCGCGGGTGCTGATGAAATCCATAGGCACCCGTGTATTCGTAATGCTCCACCGGCAGTACCGCGCCCTGTTTGTTCAGCGTGGGCACATCCACCTGCTGTGGCTGTGCTGCCTTGAAGTCGTAACTGGAAAGACGCGTGCTGGACGGCTGAAACTGGCGCACGGTGGACATTGCGCGATGCCGTCTTCTTCGATGGCGGCACCGTGGTGCCTGGACGGGACTTGTCCTGTGCCATCGATGG
>NZ_BADI01000378.1:0-1206 GCF_000333555.1 Herbaspirillum sp. B65
ACAGCGCTTCGCCCCCGACGATTACCGACAGATGGAGGCAGTGCGCCACCTGATGTCTCCTTCTACAGGAGCAGCACAATGAACGGATGCAATTTTTGCGACAAGAAAGGCTTGCTGATCTATCCGGTCCGCTATGCCGTGGCCAGTCCTTATGGTGCGGCGGGCGGCCGGGACGCTATGCCAAAAAGCAGCGGGAGCAGAAGAAAAAGTATGGTGAGGATCAGGCCGCTCGCCAGCAGGCTGCTGAAGACGAGGCATGGCATGACTTGACGCATGACAATGGCAAGACGACGCTGGACATGAAACGGCTTGAAGAGTTTCCGGCGCTCTACGAAGCCACGCTCAAGGAATTCGAACCGCGCTTTCTGCAACTGGTGATGGCACATCTTGGTTGGCTCACGAGCCAGCCTGATTGCATCGCTTTAAGCGCTTCAGGCCGTCACGACAAGCAGACCATCACTGCCCGTCCTCGGACTGCTCCTTCTTGATCTCGGCAAACTTGGCCGCCATGGTCGGATTGCCTCGGGTCAAGCGCTTGATGGTGACATCCTGCGCCTTGTCATTGGCCAGGCGCAGGTTGCGGTCGGTGCCGAGCAAGGCTTCCTTGGTCTTCTGCAAGTGGTCGATGGACTTGTCGATCTCATCGATGGCGGTCTGGAAACGGCGCGAAGCCAGGTCATAGTTCTTGGCGAAGGCCGCCTTGAAGGTGTCGAGCTCGGATTCGAAGTTGGTGATGTCGATGTTCTGCGCCTTCACCAGCGCCAGTTCGGTCTTGTATTTCAGGGAATTGAGCGCGGCATTCCTCAGCAGCGTAATGATGGGAATGAAGAACTGCGGACGCACCACGTACATCTTGGGATAACGATGGAATACATCGACGATGCCGGTGTTGTACAGCTCGCTGTCCGGCTCCAGCATCGACACCAGCACGGCGTATTCGCAGCCTTTCTCCTGGCGGTCCTTGTCCAGTTCCTTGAGGAAGTCTTCGTTGCGATTCTTGGTGGCGGTGTGATCGTTCTCGTTCTTCATCTCGAACATGATGGAGACGATCTCGGTGCCGGCTTCATCCGTATCGCGGAAGATGTAATCGCCCTTGCTGCCGCTGCGCGCATCGTTGTCCTTCTCGAAGTAGGCGCGCGGGAAGGCGGTGGCGCGGATGCGGTTGAACTCGGTCTCGCAGTGCTGCTCCAGAGTTTCACCGACCAT
>NZ_BADI01000377.1:0-3260 GCF_000333555.1 Herbaspirillum sp. B65
CAGATGATCAGGGCCTGGTGCTGTTGATGGCCGTGTGCTTCGACGTCTACAACAAGAACAAGTAATCCAGATCACGCAGGCGGGCAGGATTGCCCGCCTTTTGCATTCGGAATCCAAACCATCCTTCGTTTTCTGTCATTCAGGAATCCAACAATGAGTAGCGATAAAAAAGACAAGAGCCGCACCCTGCGCTCGGCCAGCTGGTTCGGTACTGCCGACAAGAACGGCTTCATGTACCGCAGCTGGATGAAGAACCAGGGCATTCCCGACCATGAGTTCCAGGGCAAGCCGGTCATCGGTATCTGCAACACCTGGTCCGAACTGACGCCCTGCAACGCTCACTTCCGCAAGGTCGCCGAACACGTGCGGCGCGGCATCATCGAGGCCGGTGGTTTCCCGGTGGAGTTCCCGGTGTTCTCCAACGGTGAATCCAACCTGCGCCCCACCGCCATGCTGACCCGCAACCTGGCCAGCATGGACGTGGAAGAATCGATCCGCGGCAACCCCATCGATGCCGTGGTGCTGCTGACCGGCTGCGACAAGACCACTCCGGCTCTGCTGATGGGTGCGGCCAGTTGCGACGTGCCGGCCATCGTCGTGACCGGTGGCCCGATGTTGAACGGCAAGCACCAGGGCCGCGACATCGGTTCCGGTACCGTGGTGTGGCAATTGTCGGAGCAGGTCAAGGCTGGCGAAATCACGATTCACGACTTCATGGCCGCCGAAGCCGGCATGTCGCGTTCGGCCGGTACCTGCAACACCATGGGCACCGCTTCCACCATGGCTTGCATGGCCGAGTCGCTGGGCGTCTCGCTGCCGCACAATGCCGCCATTCCTGCCGTTGATGCGCGCCGCTATGTTCTCGCGCACTTATCCGGTATGCGTATCGTCGACATGGTCTGGGAAGGCTTGACCCTGTCCAAGATCCTGACCCGCAAGGCCTTCGAAAACGCCATTCGCACCAACGCCGCCATCGGTGGTTCCACCAATGCCGTGATCCACTTGAAGGCCATCGCTGGCCGCATCGGCGTGGATCTGGAGTTGGAAGACTGGACCCGTATCGGCCGTGGCACCCCGACCATCGTCGACCTGCAGCCTTCGGGCCGCTTCCTGATGGAAGAGTTCTACTACGCCGGTGGCCTGCCCGCGGTGCTGCGCCGCCTGGGCGAAGCCGACCTGCTGCCGCACAAGGATGCACTGACCGTCAACGGCCAGACCATGTGGGACAACGTCAAGGATGCCCCGATCTACAACGATGAAGTGGTGCGCCCGCTGGCCAAGCCGCTGATCGAAGATGGCGGCATCTGCATCCTGCGTGGCAACCTGGCCCCGCGCGGTGCCGTGTTGAAGCCCTCGGCCGCCACTCCCGAACTGATGAAGCATCGCGGCCGCGCCGTGGTGTTCGAAGACTTCAACCACTACAAGGAACGCATCAACGATCCTGATCTGGATGTGGATGCCAGCTGCGTGCTGGTGATGAAGAATGTGGGCCCCAAGGGTTACCCCGGCATGGCCGAAGTGGGCAACATGGGCTTGCCGCCCAAGATCCTGGCCACCGGTGTGAAGGATATGGTGCGTATCTCGGATGCCCGCATGAGCGGCACCGCGTATGGCACCGTGATCCTGCACGTGGCGCCGGAAGCGGCCGCCGGTGGTCCGCTGGGCATTGTCCAGGATGGCGACTTCATCGAGCTGGACGCCTACGCCGGCAAGCTGCAGTTGGACATCAGCGAGGAAGAGATGAAACGCCGCCTGGAAGCGCGTGCCAAGGTCTTGGCCGAGCGCAAGCCGGAGATGGCCGGTGGCTACCAGTCCCTGTACGTGGACCGCGTGCTGCAGGCCGACGAAGGCTGCGACTTCGACTTCCTGGTCGGCTGCCGTGGTGCCGCCGTGCCCAAGCATTCGCACTGATCTTCACTTCCCCCCTCATCCGAACCGGTGTCGACGCCCAGCGTCGGCACCGGAGAGCAAGGAAACTTCATGAGCAATACTCCCCACGACGTACAACTGGCGAGCTTTCCCAGTCTGAAGGGCAAGCGCGTCTTCATCACCGGCGGCGGCACCGGCATTGGTGCGGCCATCGTCGAAGCATTTGCGCAACAAGGCGCGCACGTGGCCTTTGTCGATATCGCCACCGAAGCCAGCGAAGCGCTGTGCAATGAAGTGGCAGCAGCCGGTCATCCCAAGCCGCTGTTCCGTCATTGCGACCTGCGTGACATCCCGGCTTTCCAGGCCACCATCGCCGAGCTGCAAGGCCAGTTGGGCGACTTCGACGTGCTGGTCAACAATGCCGCCAACGACCAGCGTCACAAGCTGGAAGAGGTGACGCTGGAATACTGGAACGACCGCATCGCCATCAACCAGCGCCCCTCCTTCTTCGCCGTGCAATCGGTGGTGGAGGGCATGAAGCGCCGTGGCGGCGGTTCCATCATCAACTTCAGTTCGATCAGCTGGCACCAGTCCGGTGGCGGCTTCCCGGTCTATACCACGGCCAAGGCCTCGACCCTGGGCCTCACGCGCGGCCTGGCGCGCGACCTCGGTCCACACAAGATCCGCGTCAATACCGTCACACCGGGTTGGGTCATGACCGAACGCCAGATCAAGCTGTGGCTGGATGAAGAAGGCAAGAAGGCCATCGCCCGTAACCAGTGTCTGCAAGGCGACCTGCTGCCCTGGCACCTGGCGCGCATGGTGCTGTTCCTGGCCGCGGACGATAGTGCCATGTGTACCGCGCAGGAATTCATTGTCGATGCCGGTTGGGTGTAATGTCTTTGCCGGGGCGGCTTTGCTGCCCTGGCTTATAGGCTCAACAAACGTCGCAAGAGTCGCTGAAAAGCGACTCTTTTTTTTCGTGCCTTTTTCGGGGCGGGTAGTGAAAAACAACATCTGTGCGGTTCAGCAGAATTGCAAGCCCGTAAAAGCTGTATGACAGCCCTCAAAAACTTAGTTTTTTGAGACCGTGAAGTGTTGTTTTTTTGCAGTGATTTTTTATTGCGTTGAAATGCCTGGAAGGGATTTGCGCAGCCATTTTGTGGGAGGTTTTCAGATTGGCTTACGCTTGCTTACATTTCTTAATAAAACTCGGCGAGTCCGGGCGTCCCCGGCATCGCCCGATGCCGGGCCGGTAGAGCTCATCAGTAGATCATTTTGGCCACTTCACGAATTCCTTGCAGGACCAGGTTGGCGCCCGGCGAGAGCAAGCTGTCCTGGCGCGTGATGATGCCAAAGCCCGCCATGCGGCAGGGTAGGTCGAGGGCAGG
>NZ_BADI01000376.1:0-4103 GCF_000333555.1 Herbaspirillum sp. B65
CATCAAGCCAGCCTTTCGGGAGCTCCCGAAATCGTCCCCGCAACGCCAGAGGCACCCACTCTGCCGGCTCGTTCAGCAGCCGCTTTGCACGAAACCGGAAGCGGTCCAAGGACACATGTTTTCGGCACCAAGAATTTCATGAAACTGGCGCGCCATAGTGCGCCCAAACCTACTGGCGACATCAACATAGCGAAACGCTTTGGCAAAAACGTCATCGTATATAGCAGCCCTAGTTCCAACGTTAAAAAATCCCCCAATCCAGACGCGTTGCCCGAGCCAGGAGGAGACGCCATGGCGTTGGCATATAAATTTTGCGGCTCGGGGAAGATTTCTCTCATCAGTTCCCACAAATCGCCCCATCTGCTGGAATATCACCCCCGGTCTATCGTCAATATTCAGCACTCGGAAAGCCTCACCGAGGGTATGCAAGGCGATTCCGCATTCTTCCTGAATACCAGCAGAGAAGAACTCCAGCAGAACCTCAAAAACATTCCGCACGCTGCTTGTGTCACGATTTCAAATAACGCGGGTGAACAAGTCGCTGAACAGGTCGCCTTGCTGGCGCATGTCAGGCCAGACTTGCAGGTATACGGTCATGCCTCAATGTTTGCCGATCCCAAAAACAACAAAGGTGCAATCGAAGCTTTCCGGCGGGTGGGCGCGATCCTTGGCGGCGAAAAATCGGTCGTCATGCGACCTCTGAACAAGGCCGACAGCAGTTGGATTCGGAATACAACCGGTGTTGACATCTCTGCCGGCGCTGCGATCCCTGCCCTGTTCGACAAAGCGGGGAAACTCGATCGCAAATCGTTTCTGGATAACTTCAAGGCGACTCCTCACAACCCGGAGCAGGAAGAGATGCCCGGACCAAGCTACAACAGTTTGCTGCCATCTATAACGCCCTCGATTTGCGCGAAGTACAGCCGACACCAAAAAGAAAAAAACCGGGATCTTGGCGTCAATCATGAACGGTCCCTCTGTCTCGAGAAAAGCAGAAAAGCAATCAGATCCCCTGGAGAAACTGGGCAAGGTGTTGATCTTTGGATCTACCGGAAATGTGGGTGACGGCATCCTGCGTGCGCTATCTGGAAGAGTCGAAATCGATGCCCCCGTACGAAATCCAGCGCGCGCATCCGCCGCAGATCACCTGGGAAACGTCAAGTACCCGGTGCGACAGCTCGCCTTGAGCGCTTATTCGCAGAATGATTTCAGTGCCGATACTGCCTTCATCGCTGCTTCCGCTCCTCGCGATAAAAGCCGCACGGACCGAGCGGGACAATTGATCCCCAATCTAGAGCAGGTAATGATTCCGCTGATGGCCAAAATCCCATCTAACGTGAAACTGGTCCAAGTCATTACCAACCCCTGCGCGGACATGACCTATGCCGCCTGGTTGTTGCGGCCGGATCTCGCCGGAAAGATTTCATCGCATTCCGGGACAGACATTGTGCGTCAGCAGGAGCACGTGGCGGATCGAGACAATCGTGACACGTACTTTACGTTTGGGCCTCATTCACCGAATCAAGTGAACGTCGATCTGTCGACCAATGTCATTGACCGTAGCATTGCGACCAAAGCTAGCGATATCAATCGCCGCTCCGGCGGACAAGCAACCACAGATCCGACTTCGCTCTCGAGCATTTACGAAGCATTGAATATTGTCAGCGGAGAGCAATCAAGTTACGCAATTCCACTCACCGCAATCGAAGCGGAGAAGCTGCAAGATTTTCTCCACACTTCAGAATCCGAGGAACTGAAAAACATTGTGATCTCCGAAGGACTCGCGTTCACCCTTCCACGCAAGAATGGAGAAATCAATTGGGAGATGCTTGAAAAGGCACGCGACCAGGTTCCTGATTTCATGCGCAATACGCTTCCATCGATTGAAGAGTTAAATCTGGGAAGACAGACGATCCTGGATCACATCGTATCCGTGATTCAGAAGAAGCGCCCCGAACTCGCTGCACAAGTCGATCAGGAATGGGTACTTCAACATCGGCATCAGCTGCTTGAGATTCTTAACGAAACATCGCCGGCGACTAGCCGTTGATCGTGCCGCTCCCAAAAGAAGTGAGCTGCATAAAAAGACCAGAGAATTGGCTCGATAAGGCCATCCAGTCTTGCGCTGCGAGACATAAGCCATAACCGAATTTGTCGGACGCAATTTCGTCAATGGTGAATTCTCTGCACGAGGAGAGCCGGCTTTACCGTGCTCTCCCGAACTCCATTCCAAGATAAACAAGAAAGTATAAAAGGCAACACAAATGGAAAAAGACATTCCATATCGGCGCCTGCTGGACGACCTATGTCAGCGCGCCAATATTAGCGCCTCAAATTATCGAGAAGATTTTTACTATGTCGCCAACATCAAGGTCGACGATGTTGATTTTTCTCTGATGCCTGGCAGTGATGAAAATGCCGGTGCTCTCCTATTTTTCGGCGACTTCGGAATCATCCCCTTGGAATTCGAGGCCATTGCGATGCGCCGGCTGCTTGAGGCCAATCTTGTCATGATGGGTGTTGGAAGGCCGAATTTCGGCATCAACTTCAGCACCGGGCATGTGCTTCTCTCAGGAGCGGTGCAAATTGCCGGCATGGATGGCGAAAAATTGCTGGATATGCTTCACCACTACGCTGACAAGGCGAACACATGGCGGAGAAGCTATTTCATGCTCGACGAGGAACGTCAGAAATCCGGATTTTTCAGCCCTGAGCGGGACCGTATGATGAAGCAGTTCGAACGTACGTCGACAAATTTTTAAGTCTATTTTCAAGTAACGGCAAGTGAGTTGCAGTTGGAACGCCGCATCGACATCTTGGCAAGGGAGCGCACCTGATCCGGCGCTCCGTGCTCAAGCCTTCTGTACTGGCTCCCGCTACAAACACATACCGAGAAAATCTACATAGTGAGAGCCATCATGCGCCTATTTTCACTTCCCAATTTTCCTGGTTTCACGCTGGGTCGTACCAACGAGGAGACCGCCACTTCGGCAACACAGAGCGACCGCGCACGGCCAGCGCCAAGCAGTTCAGTGGAGCTTTCGACTTCCAGCGTGATAGAAGGATTGCCTCTTCCTAGTGCGACGGCTCAACACACAACTGTGAGCAACACCCGCGCACCCCATGTGCAAATCGCACATTCTGCGGGGATGCATGAATCCAGAGCAGAATTCCTAACGAGGATGCAGAATTGTTATCTCGAAGAGTTGCATCAATTCGATGAGATCCCCTCGCACAAGCTAGACGATGCGAGAAATTTGCATGAGGCATTCCGCAAATTGACGGCGGATCTGGAACGAGATTCAGCCAAAGTCACGTTGGCGCAAATCAATGAAGTCATGACGCTTGCAGAAAGCTACTTCGGCGTGAATTGGCAACAGGATACCCGACTGTCAGGTTATGCGTACCAATTTGTCAGCCATCCTTCGGCTGTTTTGGGCATCATTCCTTCTACCCTATCTGCGCATTCGAAAAAAGTGTCGACAGAATTGGTTGCCACCGGTTTCTCTTCGCAATTGCTCTACGCGCTCACGGCATTCATGCCCATGACTTTCATGCATAGCATGGTCTTCCAAGGGCAGTTTCGCTTGGCCGCACGCTCGACCAAGACCGCGTCGGACAGTGTCAAGACACCTACACTTGCGGCCTCGTTAAAAGAGCTACAAGAGGCAGCCCTTGAGTTTGAAAAAACAGCTCATGCGATGCAAGATCCTGCTCAGCAGAATTCCGATCTGCAAGATGCCATTCGCCATTTCTCGGATGCATACAACAGGCTGTTAAGCGCCCGTGCGAATTGCGCAAAGGTCGAAGCGAAGTTCAACATCGAACAAAATGCCTTGTATAAGACGACCTTGGTTCGCGGCGCTCGTGCGATCCTCAGCATGGCGTCGTCGGTCACATCACTCTTATCCCGCAACGCGCCGTTGGGTCTGGTGATCCTCAGTACAGGCACGTTGATGACGATGCTTGCACAAGTATATGCGGGCCTGTCAGACACTGCTCAGAAGGCCTCTGCCCAAAATCGCCTGATGCCGCGTGCGGTCAACGTCATCCAGGAGGCCGAGCAAGAACGGATCAGAAGTACCAGCACCGCTACGGAAGTC
>NZ_BADI01000375.1:0-858 GCF_000333555.1 Herbaspirillum sp. B65
GAGACAGCACGAAATCGGTCTTCTTGGGAATCTTGCGCAGCATGTACATGATGAAACCGGAGAGGGTCTCGTAGCCCACCGGATTGGGATACTCCTCGATCTCCAGCTCGCTCATCACATCGTTCAAGGGCGTGAGGCCATCCATGAGCCAGGAATTGGCATCGCGCTTGACGATCTGCTGCTCTTCCTCGGTGATGGCCAGCAGGTTGCCCATCAACACGCCGGTGACATCGGTGATGCTGATGATGCCCACCACCAGCGCATATTCATTGACCACGATGGCCAGGTCTTCATCCATGGCCTTCATGCGCTCCAGCACTTCCCACAGGTTCAGGCTGTCGGGAATGGACAGCGGTGGATGCACCAGTCCCTTGTCGGCCAGGGAGAATTGTTCACCCTTGAGTAAGCGTTTGAGAACATCCTTGCTGTCGATATAGCCCAGCACGGCATCGATGTGACCATCGCAGACCAGGAAGCGCGAATGTGGATGGTCGATGATCTTCAGGCGTATCGTTTCTTCACTATCGGTGAGCAGGAAGTACACGATGCTGTCACGCGGGGTCATGGCCGAGGGCACGTAGCGGCTTTCCAGCTCGAACACGTTTTCGATCAGGTGATGTTCCTGGGTGAGCAGCACCCCGGCCTGGGCACCGGCATCGACTATGGCATGGATCTCGCTGGGCGTGATCACGTCCTGGCGCACCTGGGGCAGGCCGAACAGCGTGAAGATCCACTTGGAGAGGCTATTGAAGAACCATACCAGGGGCTTGAAGAGCCGCTCCAGCAGCAGCATGGGCTTGACCAGCACCACGGCAGCGCGCTCGGGCGCGGCCATGGCCAGGCGCTTGGGCATGAGGT
>NZ_BADI01000374.1:0-1406 GCF_000333555.1 Herbaspirillum sp. B65
GGCTTAACCTGTATCGAGGGTTCGAATCCCTCCGTCTCCGCCAGAAATATGAAAGCCCCTGTTTTTGACAGGGGCTTTTTTATTGCCGGATTGCGCAATAGCTTCAAGTTCCAATACGGTAAGTCATCAGGCCAACAACATTCCACGACCTTTTCCTCCTCGAAAAATCGCAAGCGCCTCAACTTCATTTCTGGAATTGCACGACCCTGCCCCGCAAACGTCGTATAAACCAGCACAGCCTTGGACATCGATTCTGCCGTCCACCATCAGGCTCACCATTACCCCGCTTGCCTGTCGAACCTTATCGATTGGCGCTTAACGCTCGACGTTATACGCTAACCATGATCATCAGTTTCCGATGCGCAGAAACCGAAGCCCTCTTCCATGGTGAAACCGTGGCCCGTTTCGCCAACATCCGGGCCGCGGCAGAACGAAATCGTCGATTACCCCTGAAAACAAGCTCATGAGCCCTGCCAGCAATCGTATGCGCCCCATCCATCCGGGCGAAATCCTGCGGGAAGAATTCCTCGCCCCCGCCAACCTCAGCGCCAACGCACTGGCCATCGCCTTGCGCGTACCCGCGACTCGCATCGGCGAAATCGTCAACGAACGGCGCGGCATCACGCCTGATACGGCATTGCGGCTGGCGCGATTTTTCGGTGGCGATGCGCAATCCTGGCTGAACCTGCAGATGACCCACGACCTCAAGATCGCCCAGCAGGAAAACGGCGCCCGCATCGAGCAGGAAGTACAACCCATGGTGCGATCGGCCTGAAGCGCGCCTGATGACGATCATGACCGAGCGCAACGCCCCTCCGGCGATTACTGAATCACCCCACACGCCAAGCGTGCCCCACCTCCACCCAAGGTAGCCGGATGATCCGAATGATTGTCCCCGCCTACGTGCACCATCAAGGCATGACCACGCAACTCGGCAATGCTTTTCAAGCGCGGCGCCAGGACCGGGTTGTCGGCCCTGCCGTCAGCCGTGACGTACAGGGCCGGCAGGTCGCCCAGATGCCCCTCGCCATACGGCCCCTCATGCTTGCCGGTCTTCTGCGGATCCCAATGACCACCGGCTGCCAGCGCGGGCTCCATCTTTCCATCCTTTTCCAGCGGCGCACAGCTGGGGTTCTGATGCACGTGGAAACCGTGTACGCCCGCCGGCAGACCAGACAAGGCCGGCTTGAACAGCAGGCCGTAGGGCGTCTCGCTGATGGTGACTTCACCGGCCGGGGACGCCACGCCCTGGGCATTGACCAGGTTGAGCGCCACCGTGATGGGAGGCTCGGCCGCAGAAGCGGCAGTGACAGCCGATCCACAGGCCAGCAGGGCCAATATTGCAATAGTTCGCTTCATGATCGTGTTCCTTTTGTGTAACAAAAAAGTGGAGGATAGGCACTTGG
>NZ_BADI01000373.1:0-4897 GCF_000333555.1 Herbaspirillum sp. B65
CGATGTGGGTCAGATTGTGCACTTCTTCCAGCGAGAAGCCTTGCGCGAAGGCGTCGCCCACGTACCAGATGCGGTCCGGACCGGGTTCGCCCAGTTCCTTCTCGATCAGTTCGCGGTCGGTGGTTTTTTCGTTCATACCGTCCACACCCACCTCCAGGCCGCGCAGGGCTTTCTGGAAGGATTCCTGGAAGGTACGGCCGATGGCCATGACTTCACCCACGGACTTCATCTGGGTGGTCAGGTGCTTGTCGGCCTGCGGGAATTTCTCGAAGGTGAAACGCGGGATCTTGGTCACGACGTAGTCGATGGACGGCTCGAAGGACGCCGGGGTGGCACCACCGGTGATCTCGTTGCGCAGTTCGTCCAGCGTAAAGCCCACGGCCAGCTTGGCCGCGATCTTGGCGATCGGAAAGCCCGTGGCCTTGGAAGCCAGCGCCGAGGAACGCGAGACGCGCGGGTTCATTTCGATGACGATCATGCGGCCATCGGCCGGATTGACCGAGAACTGCACGTTGGAGCCGCCGGTATCCACACCGATTTCACGCAGCACCGCCAGCGAGGCGTTACGCATGATCTGGTATTCCTTGTCGGTCAGCGTCTGCGCCGGCGCAACCGTGATGGAGTCACCGGTGTGCACGCCCATCGGGTCCAGGTTTTCGATGGAGCAGACGATGATGCAGTTGTCCGCCTTGTCGCGGACCACTTCCATTTCGTATTCCTTCCAGCCGATCAGCGATTCCTCGATCAGCAGTTCGGACGTCGGCGAAGCCTCCAGGCCGCGCTTGCAGATGGTCTCGAATTCTTCGGCGTTGTAGGCGATGCCGCCACCGGTGCCGCCCATGGTGAAGGACGGACGGATGATGACCGGGAAGCCGATGGTCTTCTGCACCGCCCACGATTCTTCCATCGTGTGCGACACGCCGGAGCGGGCTGAACCCAGGCCGATCTTGGTCATCGCTTGCTTGAACTTGGAGCGGTCCTCGGCCTTGTCGATGGCTTCCGGGGTGGCGCCGATCAGTTCGACCTTGTACTTGTCCAGCACGCCGTGGCGATGCAGGTCCAGCGCGCAGTTCAGCGCGGTCTGGCCGCCCATGGTCGGCAGGATGGCGTCCGGCTTTTCCTTGGCGATGATGCGTTCCACCGCTTGCCAGGTGATCGGCTCGATGTAGGTGGCGTCGGCCATTTCCGGGTCGGTCATGATGGTGGCCGGGTTGCTGTTGACCAGGATGACCTTGAAACCTTCTTCACGCAGAGCCTTGCAGGCCTGGGCGCCGGAATAGTCGAATTCGCAGGCCTGGCCGATGATGATCGGGCCAGCGCCAATGATCAGGATGCTTTTGATGTCAGTACGCTTAGGCATTTTGTTTCTTCTCCATCATCGCCACGAACTTGTCGAACAGGGGAGCGATGTCATGCGGTCCAGGGGATGCTTCGGGGTGGCCCTGGAAGCAGAAAGCAGGTTTGTCGGTACGCTCGAAGCCTTGCAGCGAACCGTCGAAGAGCGACACGTGGGTCACGCGGCAATTGGCCGGCAGGGTCGCCTGGTCCACGGCGAAACCGTGGTTCTGCGAGGTGATCATCACCTGCTTGCTATCCAGGTCCTGCACCGGGTGGTTGGCACCGTGGTGACCGAACTTCATCTTCAGGGTCTTGGCACCGGAGGCCAGGGCCATGATCTGGTGACCCAGGCAGATGCCGAAGGTCGGGATGCCGCGCTCGATCAATTCCTTGGACGCGGCGATGGCGTAATCACAGGGTTCCGGGTCGCCAGGACCATTGGAGAGGAAGATGCCGTCCGGGTTCAGGGCCAGCGCTTCGGCTGCGGTGGCTTGCGCCGGCAGCACGGTGACCTTGCAGCCGCGCTCGGCCAGCATACGCAGGATGTTGTACTTGACGCCATAGTCGAAGGCGACCACGTGGAATTTCGGGGTGATCTGCTGACCGTAGCCACGGCCCAGACGCCATTCGGTCTCGGTCCAGTTGTAGGCCTTCTGGGTGGAAACCACCTTAGCCAGGTCCATGCCGGCCAAGCCCGGGAAGGCGCGCGCCAGTTCCAGTGCCTTGGCAGTTGCTGCGGCGATGTCCGCTTCACCGGCCACGATGGCGCCGTTCTGCGCGCCCTTCTCGCGCAGGATGCGGGTCAGCTTGCGGGTGTCGATGCCGGCGATGGCGACGATGTTGCCTTCCTTCAGATAATCCGACAGGGATTGCTGGCTGCGGAAGTTCGACAGCAGGCGCGGCAGGTCCTTGATGATCAGGCCCGCAGCGTGGATCTGCGAAGCTTCGACGTCTTCACGGTTCACGCCCGTGTTGCCGATGTGCGGATAAGTGAGGGTGACGATCTGGCGGCTGTAGCTGGGATCGGTCAGGATTTCCTGGTAGCCGGTCATCGCGGTATTGAACACGACCTCACCGGTGGTGTTGCCTGCGGCGCCGATGGAAAAACCTTGGAAGACAGACCCGTCTGCGAGCGCGAGGACGGCCGGAATCGCGGGACCGGAAAGAAGAGGCAGCAAGGGTAACTCCTGAGATTGTTACCGCCGCGGCTGGATGACCGGAAGACCTTTGCGCGCCAAACTGACCGGCGCGAACACCCCGACTCATTCGGTACGGAAGCGTGGCTGGGCCTGTTGGGAACGAGGAAGAGGAATGGGTATGCGCTACGGCGGATAAAATTGGCTAAACCGCTCGATTATAGCGCAAAAGCCACCCTCCGGCAAATCGTAGATCGCCGAAAGTTGGCACAAGATGCAGCGACATGATGTGCAAAAAAGCGGAAACGCCGGCAGACTGGACTGCCGGCGCGGGCTGGATCAGAGGCCCAGGGCAGCGATCCCGGCCTTGGCGATCTGCACGTCTTCCGAGGACTTCACGCCGGACACGCCCACAGCACCCACGGTGTGACCATCGGCCACCACCGGCACGCCGCCTTCGAGCAGACCATCCAGGCCAGGGGCGCTCAAGAAGGAGACGCGGCCGTTGTTGATCATGTCTTCATAGATCTTGCTTTCGCGGCGGCCCAGCGCAGCGGTACGGGCCTTGGCCGGAGCGATCTGCGAAGAAATCGGAGCGGCGCCATCCATGCGTTGCAGCCACAGCAGGTGACCACCATCATCGACCACGGAAATGGCCACGTTCCAGTTGTTGGCACGGGCTTCGGCTTCAGCGGCGGCGGCGATCTTCTTGACGTCGTCCAGCGACAGGAACGGCTTGGTTTGCATGTTTGCTCCGATAGGCAGAAAAAAATGAACGCTGATTGTACGACCAGAAAGTCTTTTTTGACATCCTGCGCCAGCAAACTCATCGGTGCACGTGCCCCCTCGCATCACCGACCCATTTCCCACAATCTGCCCCGTTTTTCTCAATGATCTCGGGAACTATTCGAGCATCTGCCACTCCTTTACCGGGATTTTCCTGCCTCGTGTAGGAAAAAGCCTGATGGGGAGATGGCAGAAAATAGCTTATCTTCAATCCGCTTTACTGTACTTTAGTATTATTTTTGCTTCATTTGCCGCGTCAATCCGATCCGGCTTGACAAGCTGGCACGAATCCAGCTTTTGACAAGCCGTAAGATTTACCTTACAGTCCCGCAATCCTATTTTGAGAGGATCCCGATGACCCTACGCCGATCTGACCGAATCCGACGACAAACCGCTCGTGTGTGCGCGCTCGCTGCCGGCCTTTGGATCAGTGCATCGGCCTATTCCGCTGACCTTTCCCTGGCAGCGCAGGATCTTCCTCCTCCCCAAGCCACTTCCCCGCAAGCCCAGCAGTTGATCAGCAAGACCAATCTTGCGATTGCCCGCCTGCAAGACATCACCAACCGCGCCTCCGAACTGGCCACCCAGGCCCTGGCCATGCTGGGCATCAATTACCGCTACGGCGGCAATTCGCCCGATACCGGCCTGGACTGCAGCGGCCTGGTGCGTTACGTCTTCAAGGAAGCATGGGGCACCGACCTGCCGCGCACGGCGCTGGAAATCAGCCGCGTCGGCGAAAAGATCGGCCGCGACAACCTGCAACCGGGCGACCTGGTGTTCTACAACACCCTGCGCCGTGGTTTCTCGCACGTGGGCATCTATCTGGGTGACGGCAAGTTCATCCACTCCCCCTCGGCCGGCGGCCAGGTGCGTATCGAGAGCATGGATGAGTCCTACTGGAAAAAGCGCTTCAATGGTGCACGCCGCATCATCTCGGGTGACGACGACGACGACCAACAGAAATGATCACCATCACGGTGCATACCCCATAGCAAAAGGCCGCTGGATCAGCGGCCTTTTTATTTCCTTCATATTCCCGTGAAAAACGGCCGAGCCATCAACTCCCCGCTTCCATCAGCTTCAACTTGCGCTTGATTTCCGGCATGGCCGCCG
Organism: Herbaspirillum sp. B65; assembly: GCF_000333555.1. Taxonomy (NCBI): domain Bacteria; kingdom Pseudomonadati; phylum Pseudomonadota; class Betaproteobacteria; order Burkholderiales; family Oxalobacteraceae; genus Herbaspirillum; species Herbaspirillum sp. B65. Next base: position 4,374 of record NZ_BADI01000373.1, read on the forward strand.
TCGCCGCCTGCTCGCCGGCCAGGATGGCCACGTTGCGGCTGGCGAAGTCACTGCCCTTCATGGACCCCAGGCTGGGCTGCAGCACGATGTCGGCATTCTTGAGCTCGTACTGGTTGATGGTCTGGCCCATGATGGCAAAGGTTTGCAGCAGCACGTCGATGGAACTGCTGGAGGCCGCCTGTGCCTCCGGGTTGGCCGAGATGTTGACCGCAATGACGAAGTCCGCCCCCATCTGCCGCGCAAAGCGCACCGGCACCGGCGACACCAGCCCGCCATCGACATAGGTATGGTCGCCGATGCGCACCGACTGGAACACCCCCGGTACTGCCGACGAGGCACGCACGGCCACCCCCGCATTGCCACGCTGGAACAGGATGGGCTGGCCCGTGCGCAGGTCGGTAGCGACCGCCCCGAAAGGAATCTTGAATTTCTCGATGGGGACGTTGTGCACCGCCTTGTTGACGTAGTTCTGCACGCCCTCCCCCTTCAGCACCCCGCTGACCTTGGAAAACAGCGGCACCGAC
>NZ_BADI01000372.1:0-4515 GCF_000333555.1 Herbaspirillum sp. B65
GATGGCCGAGATGTGCCCGGGAAGATGTGCTCCCACATGATGTTGGCATCGGAGGCACGNATGCTGCGGGTGGGCTCGATATAGTCAGGGTTCTTCAGTTGCAGCGTATTGCCGCGCACCAGGCGCGCAAGGGCCGGGATGCTGAACACCGAGACCGAGATGATGACGTTGATCATGCCGCCACCCAGGATGGCGACGATGCCGATGGCCAAGAGGATGCCGGGGAAGGCGAACAGCACATCACAGATGCGCATGGTGATGCGGTCCCACCAGCCTTCGTAGTAACCGGCCAGCAAGCCGAAGACGGTGCCGATCACGGCGCCGATGGCCACCGAGAAGAAACCCGAAGCCAGCGAGATGCGCGCGCCCATCAGGATGCGGCTGAAGATGTCGCGGCCCAGCGAATCCACGCCGAACCAGTGGACCCAGGTCGGCGGCGAGTTCAGCGCATCGTAGTCGAAGAAATTCTCGGCATCGAAGGGGACGATCCAAGGCGCGATGATGGCGATGACGATCAGCAGCAGGATGAATATGCCGGCATAGACGGCCAGGCGCTGCTTCTTGAACTTGCGCCAGAATTCGCGCCAGGGCGTGCGGATCTTCTGCCCGGCCGCGATCACGGCGGAGGGATCGGCCGGCGGCAACGGTGCGCCGGTTTCGGAAGTACTTGCCAGAGGCGAATTGGAGAGCGACATGATTCCCCTCACTTGAAACGGATGCTGGGGTTGATCACGGCATAGAGCACGTCCACCACCAGGTTGATGAAAATGAATTCCAGCGAGAACAGCAGGATCTCGGCCTGGATGATGGGGTAGTCACGCATCTCGACGGCATCCACCAAGAGGCGCCCCATGCCCGGCCAGTTGAACACCACCTCGACCAGGATGGAGCCGCCCAGCAGGAAGCCGAACTGCAACCCCATCATGGTCACCACCGGAATCAAGGCATTGCGCAGGCAGTGCTTGATGACCACCACGGTCTCGGTCAAGCCCTTGGCGCGTGCGGTGCGCACGAAGTCCTCTTGCAGGATCTCGATGAAGGAAGAACGGGTAAAGCGCGCCATCACCGCCGCCACCGCCGCGCCCAGCGTGATCGAAGGCAGGATGTAGTGGCGCCAGGTATCGTCGCCCACGGTGGGCAGCCAGCCCAGCTTGACCGAGAAGATCTGCACCAGCAGGATGCCCAGCGAGAAGGCCGGGAAGGAAATGCCGGAGACCGCCAGCGTCATACCCAGGCGATCCGGCCACTTGTTGCGCCACACCGCCGAGGAAATGCCGATGACCAGACCGAAGATCACGGCCCAGATCATGGCCACGATGGTCAGCCACAGGGTCGGCCAGAAGCGCGCTGCGATCTCTTCGGAGACCGGGCGCTTGCTGCGGATGGATTTGCCAAAGTCGCCCTGGGCGGCCTTGACGAAGAAATTCACGAATTGCTCGGGCAAGGGCTTGTCCAGGCCGAGGTCGGCGCGCACCAGCGCGACCGTCTTGTCGTCGGCTTCGGGACCGGCGGCCAGCCGCGCCGGGTCACCCGGCAGCAGGTGCACGAACAGGAAAACCAGCACCGCCACCAGCAGCAGCGTGGGAATCAGGCCTAACAGGCGTTTGATGACAAAGGAAAACATGATGCTCTCTGAAGAAGGCCTCGCCTGAGTGCCAGGCACCCTTGCTTGTTGCCGCGACGGGCGTCACCGCCCATCGAAAGAATGCTGCCGGCGACGCGCTCCTGCCACGTCGCCGGCCGGGGTACGACCGGCTTACTTGGTCAGCTCGATGTTCTCGAACTCGATGGCCTGGTCAGGCATCACGTAGACACCCTTGAGGTTCTTGTTGCGGGCATAGAGCAGCTTTTCGGTGACCAGGAAGGCCCATGGGGCATCCTTCCAGACTTCCTGCTGGGCATCCTTGTACAGCGCTTCCTTGTCCTTGCGATCGGTCACGGTCAGGGCCTTGGCGATATCGGCATCGACCTTGTCGTTCTTGTAGTAGGCGGTGTTGTACAGACGCGGCGGGAAGGATTCCGAGGCCAGCAGCGGACGCAGAGCCCAGTCGGCTTCACCGGTGGAGGACGACCAGCCGATGTAGAGCAGACGCACCGGGGCGGTGGCCGGGTCTTGCCAGCTTTCCACGCGTTCCACGCGCTGGCCGGCTTCCAGGGCCTGGATCTTGGCCTTGATGCCCACCTGCGCCAGTTGCTGCTGCAGGAACTGGATGATCTTCACCGCGGTGCTGTGGGTGTAGGCCGACCACAGTTCGGTTTCGAAGCCGTTCGGATAACCGGCTTCGGCCAGCAGGGCCTTGGCCTTCTTCGGGTCATACGGCCACGGACCGGTCTTGAAGGCGTAATCCACGCCTTGCGGCACCACGCCTTCCATCGGGGTGGCATAGCCGTTGAAGGCCACCTTCACCAGTGCCTGCTTGTTGATGGCGTAGTTGATGGCTTCGCGCACCTTGGGATTGTCGAAGGGCTTCTGCTTGGTGTTCATCGACATGTAGCGCTGGATAATGGAAGGTGCGGCGATCACATCCAGGTTGGACTTGCTCTTCAACAGGTCGGCCTGTTCATAGGGCAGCGGGTAGGTGAACTGTGCCTCGCCGGTCTGCATCATGGCCGAGCGGGCGTTGTTGTCGACCACCGGCTTCCAGATGATTTCATCGACCTTGGGATAGCCCTTCTTCCAGTAGCCGTCGAACTTCTCGACCTTGACGTAATCGGTCTGCTTCCATTCCACGAACTTGAAGGGGCCGGTACCGACCGGGTGGAAGGCGATGTCCTTGTTGCCGTATTGCTTCAGAGCCGCGGGTGAAATCATCACGGCCGAGGGGTGGGCCAGCACGTTGATGAAGGCCGAGAACGGTTCCTTCAAGACGATCTTGACGGTGTAGTCGTTGAGAACTTCGGTCTTGGCGATGCGGTTGAAGAGGTTGTAGCGCTTCAACTTGTTGTCCGGGTTGGTGACGCGGTCAAAGACGGCCTTGACGGCATCGGCCTTGAAGTCGGTGCCATCCTGGAACTTCACGCCTTGCTTCAGGCGGATGGTGTATTCCAGGCCATCCTTGCTGACCAGATAGCCTTCGGCCAGCACCGGGATCAGCTTCATGTCCTTGTCGAAACCGAACAAGCCTTGATAGAAGGACTTGGCCATGGACAGCGACAGCGTATCGTTGGCGTCATAGGGATCCATGGTCGTGAAGGTCGAATACACCGCCAGCGTCACGGACTTGGCCGCAAATGCATGGGCTGCGGCAAACTGCAGCGTGGTACCCAGGGCGGCAACGGCCAGCCATTTGGCAGTCGACAGTCCTTTTGTAGTTGCTGTGATAGACATGTGGTTTCTCCTGATCAGTAAAGCGAGGTTGGTACGACGTAGTTGGGTTTTACTGCGCTGACTGCTGTTTTGGAACATGAACACAGGCCGCCGCTCAGAACGCGCCGGCAATACGGTGCTGGGCCACGAAATGCCCCGGCGCCACTTCCTTCAAGGGTTCCACCTTGGGCTCATCGCCCACCAGCCGGATCGGGCTGGGAATTCATCGGTCAACAGTTCCTTGCCCGGGTGGCGCAAGGTCGGATCGGCCACCCGCACAGCCGCCATCAGCTTGCGCGTATAGGGGTGCTGTGGATCCTCGAAAATCGCCCGGCGCGGGCCGATCTCCACGATCTGGCCCAGGTACATCACCGCCACCCGATGGCTGATGCGCTCCACCACCGCCATGTCGTGCGAAATAAAGATGAAGGAAATCCCCAGCTCGGCCTGCAGGTCCAGCATCAGGTTGACGATCTGGGCCTGGATCGATACGTCCAGCGCCGACACCGATTCATCGGCGATGACGATCTTGGGGTTCAGCGCCAGAGCGCGGGCGATGCAGATGCGCTGGCGCTGACCACCGGAAAATTCATGCGGATAACGCTGGCCGTGCTCGGGCGTCAACCCCACGCGCGTGAGCAGCGCATCGACGCGCTCCTGCGCACCCTCCTTCATGCCATGCACCAGCATCGGTTCCATGATGGAATAACCGACCGTCATGCGCGGGTCCAGCGAGGCGAACGGATCCTGGAAGATGAACTGGATATCGCGCCGCAACTGGCGCAGCTCCGAACGCGGCAATTGCGCCAGGTCGCGCCCGCCGAATTCGACCCGGCCACCGGCGATGTCAACCAAGCGCAGCAACGAGCGACCGGTGGTGGACTTGCCGCAACCGGATTCACCGACGATGGCCAGGGTCTCGCCGGAGTAGAGATCGAAGCTGACCTTTTCCACTGCATGAACGCGCTGCTTGACGCGACCGAAGATGCCGCTCTTGACGTCGAAGCGCGTGGTCAGCTCGCGTACCTTGAGGATGGGCTGGCGCTGCGCGGCGATTTCCGCCTGCGCCTGCAATTCGCTGGCGATCAGTTCAGGACGTGCCTCGGCCTGGGGTGCCAGGCCAAAGCGCAGCGGCTTGTCGGTGCCGCGCATGGAGCCCAGGCGCGGCACGGCAGCCAGCAGCGATTGGGTATAGGGATGAGCCGGGC
>NZ_BADI01000371.1:0-2459 GCF_000333555.1 Herbaspirillum sp. B65
CCGGCCATGTGAATCAGGGATTCCAGCAAGGCGGTCGAAGCGCTGCAGCAGGTATAGAGCACCCGCACGCCGCGCGGATTCCAGCGCCCGCCACTGAAGGCGGCACCATTGCCGGACAGGTCTTCTGCTGCATAGTGCCCCGGCTTGTCCTTGGCCAGCCGGTAAAGCTTCACGCAGCCACTCCGAAGGCGATGCGGGTGAGAATATCGCGCACCCGGTCGTAGCCGGGTTGGGTATCGAGCACTTCCAGCGGCGTCATGCCGCCCAGCGTGGCATTGGCGCGGCGCATCCATTCGGCGGCCAGCCCGGCATCCTCGAACACGTCGGTCGCCTGTTCGTGAATGTAGAGCACACGGGCGATACGATCCGATTCGGCACCGGAGAGCCGCTCCTGGCGGGAAATCTTGCGCAAGATGGTCGAACTGGGCAGCCCCAGGCCGGTCAGCAAGGTCTGCAAGGGAATCTGCAACAATTCCTTGGCCACCCGTTCGGCGATGATGGCCTCCATGCCATCGCGGATGGTGCGCCCCTGGCTGATCGGGTCCATGCTGGCAAAGCGGCGGAAGTCATTGGGCCTGGCGCCCAGGCCATGCGTACTTTTATTCAATACGCGGACGGTGCTGGATCGGGTTGCCATGGCCTGCCTCTCATATGATCAGTCGTAGCCTCTCATCCTAGAGGCTTCTCAAATGAGAGTCAATCATCTACCAAATGAGAAAAACCGGAAAAGTCCCTTAACGCAACATGGCCGACATGGCCGAAAGACTGTTGAGCACCCGCACCGCATATTCCGCCGTGGGGGCATCGAACTCGACGGTGACGTTATCGCTACGTTCCAGGATCGGCAATTGGATAAACAGATCGGCCAACGCCACCGTCTGCGTCTGCAAGCGGCAGCGCAGCGGACCGGCCAGCGGCAGCACCGGCATCGACGCCGGTTGCGCCACCAAGGCCGCCACCGCCTGTCGTGCGCGTTCCTCCAGCAGCACGCAGGACTGCTGGGGCGTCAGCGAATCGCCGCTGTTGGCGCCATAGGCCTTCTTGGTCTCGGCAAACACGGCATGAGGAAACAGGGGCTGGTTTTCTTCGATGAAGGCATCGTCACCACTACCGAAGATCACCGGCACCCCATGCTCGGCTGCCAGCGCACCATACAGCCCCGCCTCCCCCATCTCCACCCCGCCCAGCCAGACGCGGGCAAAGGCGAAGCTGTTGCTGGTATGCGCCAGGATGCCGCGGCCCTGGGCACGCGAGTGGTAGCCCACCAGCATGACTGCATCGATATCGTGCTCGACCCCGCCCATCATGCCCAGCAAGCGCGGCTTGCCCAGCACCATGCGCGCCTGCGGATGCAGCAGGTCGGGCAGCAGGTTGCGATAGCCGCCGTGCGCATCGTTGACCTTGATGGCAGTGGCGCCGGCAGCCAAAGCACCGCGGATGACGGCATTGGCTTCCTCGGTCATCATGCGGCGTGCTCGTTCATATTCGCCATTGCCGGCACGGGTCTGCTCGGGATGAAAGACCCCGGCGACGCCTTCGATGTCGACAGAAACCAAAATATTGGCGCGTTTGTTCATATGCAGGTTTTTCCAGGGAAGTCGGGGGATCCAGCCAGCCGTTCACGCAGACTGACGCGCACGTGCCCATCACGCCCGCGCACCGTCTCGGCGGTTAGCAGCGCATGGATGATGGCTTGCTCGACACTGTCGGCCGCGGCATGGAACAAGGGGTCCAGCACCTGATCGGCCAGCAGCGCCATCTGTACGCACTCGGCCTCGGCCTCGATCTGCTGGGCTGTGGAGAACGCCAGTGCGATGTCGCCACTGCCGTGGCCATAGACCGAGCCGGTGCGTGCCAGGCCGGCACCGGCACGGGTGGCCAGGCGCTTCAACTGGCGCGCATCGAGCGGCGCATCGGTGGCCAGGATCATGATGATGGAGCCCTTCTCGGGCGCGCTGTCGCCATGCTCGGCGGCAGCCAGCCGGGCCCCGAGCGGGTCGCCGGCCAGGATCAGCTCGGGCAGCCGGCCGAAATTGGACAGCACCAAGGCGCCCACCGTGAAGACCTGTGCCGCCTGGCCCACCACGGCCAGCCGCGACGCGGTCCCGATGCCGCCCTTCAAGCCAAAGCTGGACATGCCCCGCCCTGCTCCCACCGAACCCTGCGCCACCTCCGGCGACAAGGCCTGCATGGCGGCCTCGAAATGCGCGGCCTGCACTGCCATGGCCTGCAGGTCGTTGAGATAGCCGTCATTGCATTCCAGCACCAGCGCGTTGACGGTGGGCAGGCTGCGCCCGCATTGCGGGTTGGCGCGCACGGCATGGGCAATCTGGGCATTCAACAACGTGCCCACGGCAAAGGTATTGGACAGCGCAATGGGCGTCTCCAGCAAGCCCAGCTCTTCCAACTGCACCAGCCCGGCGCTCTTGCCAAAGCCATTGATGACCGCCGCCGCCGCC